>NZ_JBEPEL010000124.1:0-13652 GCF_040300825.1 Streptomyces sp. NPDC000229 | reverse complement strand
CCCGGCGCGGTGCGCTCAGGTCCTTGACCTGGCAGTTACTTTCCGGCTATGCGTGGGCGTCCGCCGCCCCGCCGCGGGCGGCCCCGATCCGACTCCCGGGCTCGCCGCCGCTGTGGCATCGCGAGCCCGGCCCGGCGGGACAGGCTAGTGTCGTCCTGTGGCCCAACTCGACGCCTTCAGCGATCTGCTGGACTATCCGATGTACGTCGTGACAGCCGCGGCCGGCGGGGAGCGGGCCGGCTGTCTCGTCGGTTTCGCCTCGCAGTGCTCCATCAGACCGCCTCGCTTCGCCGTGTGGCTGTCCGTCGCCAACCGGACCTACCGGGTGGCACGGCAGGCCACTCATCTCGGCGTCCACCTCCTCCACCGCGAACAGGGCGAACTGGCCCGGTTGTTCGGCGGCGAGACCGGGGACGAGATCGACAAGTTCGATCGAGTCACCTGGCAGCCGAGCCACGACGGGGTACCCGTACTGCCTGACGCCTGCGCCTGGTTCGTCGGCCGCGTACACAGCCGTATCGACGGAGGTGACCACATGGGATTCCTCCTCGACCCCGTCGACGCGTCCCCGGCGGCGACGGGACGGCCCACGCCGATCATGTTCAGCGACGTCACAGACCTCTCGCCCGGCCACCCGGCCTGAGGCGGACCGCCCAGGGAGCGACGCGTTCCTGGCTGTCACCCGGGGCTGGTGACTTCGAACCGCTCGTGACACTGATCCACTGGGGCGTGGTGCTTCCGGCGGGACCGGCGGTCGCCCCCCCCGAGACCCCCCGTCGTCCGCGGTGCCCACCCGGGGGGCGAAGGGCGCGACGGCGGCCCTGTTCAGTGGTTCCGTCGGACGCGCGATGGCTCCCGCGGCCGGCCGTTCCTGGTGTGCGCATTCACGATCACCGACGGCCCGATCCCCGAGATCGACGTGATCGCGGAGCTGGAGCGCCTGCGCCACGTGGGACGGGCCGTTCCGTTCCCGGCGGCCGACCCGGTCCGCGCGGTCGCCGCCGCAGTCCCCTGGCCGGTCTGGTACCTACTAGGTACCATCAGTGGTATGCCGTCCTTGAACATCACCTTCACCGACGAGGAGCTGGAGGAGGTCCGCGCCGCGGCGGCCGCCGAAGGCAAATCGCTCAAGCAGTACGTCCACGACCTGCCCCTCCGTGAACGTCAGCGGCGCCAGTTCGTCCGCTACGCCGTCTCCTGGGGCGAGGCCCACCGGGCGGAGTTCGACGAGGCCTTCCCCGACGAGATCCCCAGGGCCGAGGGCCGGCGGGGAGGCGCGGCCGCCTGATGGTGCTCTACATCGACGTCCCCTGGCTCCTCGATGTCCAGGAGCAGGCCGTCCCCGAAGACGTGTCCGTCGCGGACTACTCCGCTCTCGTCGCGGCCGTCGCCCGGCACAAGACCCGCATCCCTCGCCCCACGACGGCCGAACCCGACCCCGCCTGGCGCGCGGCCGCCCTCCTGCACACCCTCGTGCGCCTCCAGCCGCTGCCGCACCGCAACTCGCTGTACGCCTGCCAGGTCGCCGTCGCCTATATGCACGCCTCCGGCGAGGGCATCGACGCCCCGTACGGGGCTCTCGTGGAGCTGGTACGCGACATCCGGGCGGCGAAGGCCACCGTCTACCAGGCGGCGGACCGCATCCGCGGCTGGCGGATCTGAGCCCACCGGCAGGCGGCCGGCCGGTGGTTCGCCGTCGCCACCGGGACCTCCACGTCCGAGGCGATCAAGGGCTTGTTCCGCCCGGCACCGGACGCGGCGCGACGGCCGGCGGCGGCGTATGACACGGCTCCCGCATCCGGTGCCGGTCGGCGTTCCCGTCCCCGTACAGGGGACCTTCAGCAACCTCGTACCCGGCTGATCGTTTGCAGTCCTGGGCGGGACTTCTCCGCCCAAGACCGACAATCTGGAGGCCCGATGCGCAGGAAGCTCTCGACCACCGCCGCCGCGCTCGCGTTCGCTACCACCACCGCCCTGAGCGGCGTCGTCACCGCCGCCGGCACCGCCGTCGCCGCCGACACCGACCCCGTCGTCCTCATCGCCGAACCGTCCGTGCGCGAGCAGGCGGACCAGATCATGAGCCTCACCTACCGGGAGTTCGCCAGCACCCCACGCGTCGAGCCGTTCAACTGGACGACCGACGGCTGTTCCGTACCCACCGGCTTCGCCCCGTACAGCGAGGTGTTCCGGCCCGCCTGCGTGCAGCACGACTTCGGGTACCGCAACTACGGCGCCCACCACGAACTGAAGCTCAGCCCGACCCGGGAGACCAAGAACTGGATCGACAGCCGGTTCCGGACCGAGATGGAGCGGGTCTGCCAGGACACCTACGTCACCCCCCTGGCCCACATGAACTGCGTGAACGCGGCTCAGGCCTACCACGTGGCCGTCAGCTTCGGCGGTGACCCGGCGTTCTTCTGACGACCGGCCGGCCGGGCGCGGGCGCAGGGTACTAGCGCTCGGCCGACGTCGTCGTCCGCCGTCCGGTGAAGCGGTGCCACCAGTGGCGACGCCTGGGATGTACGGCCCTGCCGAGCCGGCGGCCGATCAGCAGGTAACCCAGCAGGGCGCCCGAGGTGTTGAGCAGGACGTCGTCGATGTCGAAGGCCCGCCCGGTGATGAGGGCGCCTTGCACGAGCTCGACCAGCAGCATCACCAGAGCGGTGACCGCGGCCACCCGGAGCAGCCCGCGCGCCCGGGGCACCAGCACCGGCAGGAGCACACCGAACGGGACACCCAGCAGGATGTTGCCGCCGAGCTGCTTGACCGTGTCACGGAGGGCGGGCTGCGCGAGGTAGTCGCGGATGGAGTCGCCCGGGCGCAGATTGCTGTGGGTCAGCGGCTCGGAGGCGGCCGATGGTTCCAGGGTGAGCCGGGCCAGCACCACGGCGAAAGCCACCATCCCCGCGAAGGCCAGCAGCATGGCCGCCACGCGGCCCCACCGGGGCGCGCCCCGCCTGTCCTCCGTCACCTTGTCGCGCAGCTCGGTCCGCGCCATCACTTGCCCCCAAGTCAGGTCGGTCTGCTTCAGCTTCCGTTACCCCCGACGCCGCGCGGCACGCGCGGGTAACCGTGGGTGACCGTCCAGGATGCGGATGCGAGAAGGCTCTGTTTGTCTGATCTGGCCCGGCCTCGCGCCACCCCGATCAGACGGAAGGCAGGACCAGCATGAGCGTCGCGGACGAACCCAGCAGCCGAATCCTCCAGATGCGCGCGAAGGCGCAGGAGCTGGAGCAGGCGGCGGAACGCGCCACCGACCCGCAGGACCGCCAGCGGCTGCGGGACAAGGCTCGCCGGCTCAAGGAGCAGAGCGAGCAGGAGCGTGGCATGGCCGGCGGGAACATCGACCCGATGTAGCGGTCGGCACCGTCACGGCAGGCAGCGGTCCCGGTTCCTCGCCGGCCGCTGCCTGCCTGCCGGTGTGCTCGGGCCGCCGCCTCTCGCCGTGACCAGTGGCGGGCCGCCCAGGGTGCGGGCCGCCCAGGGTCTAGCGGACACGTCCCTCGGGCGTCTCCTCGTCCTCCTCCTCGGGCAGGTGGACGTCGTCCACGGCGATGTTCACCTCGACCACTTCCAGGCCCGTCATACGTTCCACCGCCTCGATGACGTTCTCGCGCACATCTCCGGCCAGGTCCGCGATGGGCACGCCGTACTCGACGACGAGTTCGAGGTCGATGGCGCTCTGACGCTCGCCGACTTCCACCTTGACGCCGCGCGTGACGCTCGCGCGTCCGCCCGGGACGCGGTCCCGTACCGCTCCCACGGTGCGGGCCAGCCCACCGCCAAGGGCGTGGACGCCGTCCACCTCTCTGGCCGCCATTCCGGCGATCTTGACCACGACCCCGTCCGCGATGGTCGTTTTGCCCCGGGTAGCCGGGTCGGCACCGGGGTTTCTCGAACCACTCGGCTCCGTCATGGGGAAGCCACCTCCTCGACGTGCGAAGTCCCGGGAATCCCTCTTCCCAGCGTGCCCTCGGCGCTCCTCCCGCGCCACGCGGGAGGTACGCGACATACGAACCGGCCGCGTGCGCTGCGTAGCAGGTCGAGCACTGTTCGGGTACGGTCGGTGGCAGAGAAGTCGTGGTTCCGAAGTGTGCGCCCGTGATCGCGATCACGGGCGTTCGTGCTGTCACACCCCATGTCGGGCCCGCACTCTCCGGGCCCGCACCGTGCGGGCCGTCCAGGCAAAGGAGGCCGATATGGCTACGGGAACGGTCAAGTGGTTCAACAGCGAGAAGGGCTTCGGCTTCATCGCCCAGGACGGCGGCGGGCCGGATGTCTTCGCCCACTACTCCCACATCACCGGCGCCGGTTACCGTGAGCTGACCGAGGGTCAGAAGGTTACCTTCGACGTCACTGACGGGCGCAAGGGACCGCAGGCGGAGAACATCGTCTCCGCGTGACCGGTGACCCCTGACGCGTGACGCGTGAGCAGTGACGCGTGAGGCGCGGCGTACGGCGGGACGGCCACGACGGCCCGATGCAGGCCACAGGGCGGCCGGTGCCGCGCACCGGTGTGGACGTCCCGCCGCACGCATCACCACTCGTCGCCGAGGCAGGGTGGCATGGAAGCGCGGACGGTGTCCCACCCGCTGGAACCTCTGCCGGCGCCCCGGCGGTGTCGGCGACCTCGCCCGGAGCGCCGCCGAACGCCTCGCCGCGCTGCCGGACCGACGTCGCCGGGAAGGGCTGAGCCCGACGGGGAGGACCGCCTAGGCGATGTGCAGGCGGACCCCGGCCGCGCCGCGTGCCGAGGCCACCGTCGCGGCCTCGTCGTCCAGCCGTTTGCGGACCGTGGGGGACAGCGGCCCGAAGGTCGTGACCGTCAGGTCGAGTTGGCGACCGGCGGCCTTGGCGCGCCAGGTGCCGGCGATCTCCGAGCCCACCAGCAGCGCCCCCGGGCCGCCGATGGCCCGCCAGATCTCCTTCTCCCGGCTCTTGTCCGGCACGACCAGTGCCCGGTCGCGTGCCTGGAGGTAGGGGTCGCCCGGCGGCAGCAGCCGCACGAGCCGGTCGCTCCCTCGGGCCGACACCAGCGCCTCCAGCCCGGAGGCGGGGAGCCATGCCTTGCGGCCCTCCACCCACACCTCGGCCAGGTCGTCCGGCCACACCGCCTTGACCGCGGCCGGTCTGGTGCCGAGGTACTTCGCCACCTCGGCGGGGGTGGCGGGCCCGAGGAAACGCAGATAGGCGCGGACCAGTTCGGCGGTCCCGGACGCCGCGGCCGGCACCGGGAACCTCGTGGCCAGCGGCGCCAGTACCGTCCCGTTTCCCTTCGGCGCGACCCGGACCGACCCGAAGAGCCCGGCCTGCTGGAAGAGCAGCCCGGAGATGTGCTGCGCCCCGCACCGCTCGCACCAGTAGGTCAGCGACTCCGGTACGGCGGCGCTGACCGCCGTGCTGACCTCGGCCTTGGCCATCGGCACGGTCACCACGTCGCGGAACGCCTCCGCGGTGACCCGGAAGGCCTCGATGCCCAGTCGCGCCCCTTCCCTGATCACCGCCGTGTCAATTCGCGCCGTCGCGTCGGCGTCGTCCAGCGGCCACAGAGCCGCGGCCAGCGCCCGCAGGTCCGCGCGCCGGTGCAGATGGGGCGCGCCGCGGAACGACCAGACCAGTTCGAGCCCGTCACGGGACGCGCCCCGCGCGGCCAGGGCCGGTCCGGCGGATCCGTACGGCGTGTCCTGCACGCCCAAGGTGAGCATGCCGGGGGCGGGGGAGGAGCGGTCGAACCCGTGGACCGCCACCCGGTAGGCCAGTACCTGGTTCCGGCTCACTTCGGTGCGCTGCCTGCTGCTCACGAGCGCACCCTACCTATGCGCCGAGTCGGCGGAGGGCGGCCCTGTGGGCCGTGTCGAGTGCGTCGCCGGCGGGGACCGGAACGTCCGGGGCGACCCCGACGCCCTCCCAGTTGGTGCCGGTCACGGTACTGATGGTGCGGGCGGTGGGGACCGTCACGAGGATGTGTTCGGCCACCGCGTACCGGGCCGTCGGATGGGCCCCGCCACGGGTCGTCTCACCGACCACGACCGCCCGGCCGTGGGCCTGGAGGGTGTACGCCACGTCCTCACCGCCCGAGAAGGTGAGGGAACTGGTCAGCACGTAGACCGGGCGGTCCAGGTAGCGCGGCGCGGGAAGGTGCGCGATCGTCCAGAACTGGCGGGTGGAGTCGGTGCGACGGTCGTAGATGTCGTTGAGGTGCACCTGGTCGTCGGGGAAGAAGTAGCTGCACCACATCGCCGCGCCCTCGGGGGCACCGCCCCGGCAGGCGCGAAGGTCGAGGATCAGGGCGGAGCTGAGGGCGGCCAGCTCCATGGCCGCGCCGATCGCCCGGCCGCCCTCGTCCGCGCAGGCGATCCGCCGTATGTCGATGAGCCCGATGTTGCCGTCCAGATGCTCGAAGCGGCGGATGCCCTGGTTCTCCGCCCTGAGCAGGTCGAGGAAGGCCGACCGGCCCTCGTCCTCGGTCGCGGGATCCAGGTCCTGCGGCTCGTCCGTCCACAGCAGCCGGAGGTGCTTGTCCGGGCAGGCCTCCTGAAGGTGGGCGGTCACCGCCTCGCACAGAGCGGGGCCCTCCAGGCCGTCGTAGTCCCCGGCCGCGAGGCGGCGCCGGATCGAGGTGTCGATGGATGAGGTCCTGTCCGGGAAGACGTACCCGGCCGTGATCCGGTCCAGCGCTCTGTGAATGATCTCCGCGTTCGTGGGCATGGCCGGTCATGCTAGATCGCCGGCGCCTCCGCTTCGAACGGTTTTCCGGCACTGCTCAGCGCTGGTAGAGGCCGACCAGCGTGCCGGCGGCCGACTGCCGCTCGTCCACCGCCGCGTGCACGTCCTGGGCGGTCGCCTTCTCGGGCAGGGTGACCGGCTCCGGTAGCGCGTAGAGGTGGAAGATGTACCGGTGCGCCCGATCGCCGACGGGTGGCTGCGGACCTCCCCAGCCGGGCTGCCCGTAGTCGTTGGGGCGGCTCTTTCCGCCTCTGGGGGTTTCCCCGGTGTCCACTCCCTCGCTCGACGGGTCGATGCCCGTCACGAGCCAGTGCAGGAAGGTGCCGGAGGGCGCGTCGGGGTCCTCGCACAGCAGGAGCAGCTCCGCGGTGCCCTCCGGCACTCCGGACCATGACAGTGCGGGCGAGACGTCGTCGCCTTCCTTGGCGTGGCGACGGGGAATGAACGCGCCGTCGTTGAACGCGGTACTTCTGAGCTCGATTCCAGCCATACCCCCCTGTTACCGCGCCACCGCCCCGGCCTGCCCGTCGGTCCCCGATGTGCATCCGACTGGCGCAGCCCCGCGGCAGCGGTGGTACGGAGGGCACCGTGGCGGTAAATGGGGATGCGTCGTGATCGGCCCGTGCGTAGGGTCGGCGCCCGTGGAACCGCTCAGTGAGAAACAGATCCGCTCGTCCTTCGTGAACTGCACCAAGGGCGAGGCGTCGCGGCTCAGGCTGCCGTCCGACTTCACCGAACTCCCATGGGGGGACCTGGACTTCCTGGGGTGGGTGGATCCAGGGGCTCCTCTGCGGGCCCACCTCGTGCTGCCGCGTGGGGACGGACCGCTGGGCATCACCCTGCGCGTCCCGGCCGTGGGCCGCGCCAGTGCGGTGAAGTCCAGCCTCTGCCAGATATGCCTCACCGGACACGCTTCCTCGGGGGTCACTCTGCTCGTCGCCCCCTTGGCGGGGGCACGGGGCCGTGAGGGCAACACGGTCGGCACCTACCTCTGCTCGGACCTTGCGTGCCCCTTGTACGTTCGCGGCAAGCGGCAGCCGAAGCTGCGTTCCGGGCGCTATGAGGAGTCCCTCACCCTGGACGAGCGCATCGCCCGCATGGCGGCCAACCTTGACGCCTTCGTGGCCAAGGTCACCGCGGGCTGAGAAGGCCGCCCCGGGTGCGGCAAGGGGCCGGGAGGGGCCTGGACGGACGAGATGGGGGAAAATGTGTAGGTGTACGAGTGGCTTTTCCCGCGCGTGAATCCTTCCCCTGAAGCAGGTGGCTGCCATGGAACACGAGTCGGAAGGACGTATCCTCGCGCAGATAGAGCGCGGGCTCACCAGTGAGGACCCTGATCTCGCCGCCCGCATGAACACGCTCAACGAGCAGTTCTCCGGGGAGGACCGGAGCGGTGACCCGGCCCCGCCTCAGCGGAACCGGCACCGCAGGACCGCCCTGATCCTGGTCGTCATCGCTCTGGTGGGGATGCTTCTGACGGCGGCCCTCAACGCGTCGTCGAGCGAGACACCGGCGCCGCCGAGCAGTCTCACCCCCGCCGTGTCCCTGTGACGGTTCCGTCCGGGGACCGGCCCCGCCCCGTCAGCCGCGCTCGGGCGCGGATGCGGCCGAAGGCGGCTCGGCTCCGGTCGTGCCGCTCCACGCCGGTCCGGATGCCGGCGGGGTGGGGCGCGACACGTACTCGCCGGCCAGGTCGGTGCAGCCCAGTGGTTGCTGCCCTTCGCGCCGGCCCCAGAGGGTGCTGTGTGCGGCCCGCACGGTGACCGCCCCGCGCCGGGGCCGCTCGCCGGTGCATATCAGGACCGCAGCTCCTGCGGCCGCCGCCGCTGATGCCGATCCAGCGCGGCTCGGCTGCTCGGCCACCGGGATGCGCAGGGCGGAGCAGACCCGTGTCGTACGTTGCCTCGAAGCGCTCGTGACCAGGGAGTCGGCCAGAAGAACTGGCGGGTGAACCTGCCGGTGAGCCGCTCCGAGACCGCCTCGACGCCCGCCTGGTCCGGGTCGACGCCGGTAGGTCGAACAGCATCGGACCGAGCCGTCCTCGCGCCGGACACCATGGGCATCGCCGCAGGACGCCGCACACCGTAGAAGAGCTGCCGAGTGAGCCGGTCCGGCTCACGGAAGGGGGCCGCCCGCGTTTTCGAGCAGGACGCGGGAGACCAGTTCGGGCGCCTCCGTCATCGGTACATGGCCGCAGCCGGGCAGCGGCACCAGCCGCGCGCCGGGGATCATGGCTTTCACCCGCGAGGCCTGCCAGGGAGGCAGGAGACGGTCCCGCGTGCCCCAGGCGACGGTGACGGGCACGCCGGGGATGTCCCCGCTGAACAGCCGGGATGCCCGCCCGGCCCGGAGGGTGGCCTTGCAGGCCGCGCTCTGCCGGGCCATGGCCAGGACGGCGTACGCGTACCTCCGCTCGGCACCGGTCCAGAACCCCGCCGGGGCCAGCGCCGTCACACTCCGCGCCAGCCCGGCCTGGGCCAGCCGCAGCGCCATCAGCCCGCCCAGTGAATGACCCGCCACATGCGGCCGCTCCACCCCCAGCCCGGCGAACACCGCACCCATCCACACCACCGCCGTCTCCAGGTCCCGCGGCACGGCCGGGTCCAGGTCGGGTGATTCCCCGAAACCCGGAAGGTCCATGGCGAACACCTCGTGCCCGGTCAGCAGCGGCACCACGGCACGCCAGACCCGGCGGTCATCGGCTACCCCGTGCAGCAGCACGAGCGGCTCGCCGTCCCCGTGCCGCTCGTACGCCACGGTGACCGCCGGCAGGCCGGTGGGGCGTCCTTCGGCGTAGGACACGACGGGCTGAGGGGCAGGGGTCCGCGTCCGCGGCCGCCTCCGGGCGGGCGTGAGTGGAGCCATCGGACACCTCCACCGGTCGGTCTCTCCTCACCCGGAAAACCGACGGAAGGCCGACGGCGATTCCCGCCGCGGCCGCGGTGTGGTGGACAGCGGGGCCGGATCGCGTTTTCCTGTTGCTCGACGGGACGTTTCCCCCGCCCTCGGCGGAAGGGGGCACGGCGATGACTGACCAGTTCCGCACCACGGCCACCACACAACCCGGCGGCAGCACCGTGCTGACCGTGTCCGGTGAGCTCGACATCGTCACCGGCGAGGAACTGCGCAGCCGCCTGCACGCCGCGCTGCCCCGGTCGCCCACCGTCCTCGTCGACCTGTCCGGCGTCACCTTCCTGGACTGCTCCGGCCTGAGCGTACTGCTGTGGGCCCGCCGGCAGGCGGCCACCAACGGCACCCGGCTCCTGCTGCACGCCGCGTCCCCGGCCGTGGAGAAGATCCTCAGGGCGACCGGCCTGGAGAGGGCCTTCACCTTCTCCGGCCCGTCGGCGACCACGGTGCGGCCACTGCTCCCGGCACGGGGGTGACCCGCCGGCCGTGGCGCGTCCACCGCCCGCCCGGGCTCAGAGGAGACCGCCCCAGATGGACTCCCGGCCGAGGCGGCGACGCACATGGCCACGCCGGCCGGCCAGGACCGCCATCAAGGTCCACGTCACCGCGCCACCGACCAGGCCGCTCAGCCGGCCCGAGGCATCCACATGGTCCGCCTGCTCCATCGGCACGACGCCCTCCGGGTCACGAACGACGTCGAGCCGGTCTCCCACCTCCGGGGCCCAGACGTCACCGTTGTACTCCAGCTTCTCCTCGAGGAGGCTCCCGTCCGTGGCCCGCAACGTGAAGCGGTGGTTGTCGCTCGCCGTGCCGGTCGCGCTGTCCGCCACGATCTCCACGCGCTCCCGCACCCCGCGCCGCTCCAGCACGGCTTCGGGGGCGTAGTCGACGGCCCCGATGAGGATGAACAGCGCGGGCACCGCGGACAGTACGGCTAGCCAGAAGGCGCGGTGGAGCAGCGCCAGCGTCACGGCGAAGGCGACACACAACGCCGTCCCGACCATGATGGGGACCGCCTCCCAGCCCAACGCCAGGTGGGCGATCCACGTGGTGGCCGCCGCGGCCGCCCACCCGAACAGCACCAGCGCCGCCGTACGCCGCGCCGACTTCCACGGATCGACGGCATACCCGCCCATCCTGCGCAACGGCGTGGTCCTGCTTTGCTTCTTCGTCCGCATGAGGAGAACCGCCCTACTTCGACGGCCGGTCGGCGAGCTCGTCCAGCACGCGCATGGCCTCGGCATGGGCGCTCATCCGGCCGCTCACGCTGCCGCTGGTGAACAGCATCGCACCGGCGACCGACACCGGCACCGACAGCCCGAGCACGGCGAGGGCCTCGGGCCAGTCCCGCTCGTTCTCGCACCAAGCGCCGTTCACCACCCCGTCGTTGGCCGTGCCGCGCTCGGTGAACAGCCGCGACTCGCACTCCCTGGGGTAACGGTCGTCGGGTTCCTCGTCGACCTCGTACGGAATGAGCAACAGGACGGCGCACCACGTCCACAGCAGGCCGGCCAGCGACAACAGCCCGATGCCCCAGGCCCTTTCCCGCCTGGCTCGGTCACGGAAGTCCAGGTCATAGTCATGTGATCGCATGGCGTACGAAGCTAACAGCCGCCCGGTCGCCGGGAGCGCGGCCCTACCCTTGCGGCCATGGGAGTGAGCATCGAAGTGATGGTCGTCGACTGGGAGCGGGTGGAGGCGGCGCCGCCGGACGAGCGGGAAGAGCTGCTCATCGACGCCGCCTTCGGGGACGAGGACTACGGGGACGGCCTCCTGGAGGAGGGGTGGATCCCGCCCACGGCCGTGGGCGCGGGCTGGTGCGTCAGGTACTCCTTCCGCCGCACCCTCGACTCCTACAAGCCGCACTTCTGGGCGGGCGAGCGGTGGGAGCGCGTCCGGGACTTCGCGCACCCAGGCCTGCGCACCGCTCTGGACCGGTTCACCGCACGGCTGTTCTGGCACGGCCTGGAATACGTGGCGGGGGAGGACGCCGGAGTCCTCGCCGTACCGGAGGGCGCCTGGGACGCGCACCTGCTGCTGTGGTGCCCACCGGGAGACGTCGCGGTGCTCGAGGGGCAGTGGGCCGAGGCACTGCCGGACCTCGACTCCCTGCGGGAGCCGTTCACCCGGCACGCTGCCGGCCCCCAGGGCTGGATACCCGACTTCGAGTCGTTCGCGGACCTCCTCAAGGGGTGGGGCGAAGTCGTCCGAGAAGCACACCGCCGGGGCTGGGACATCGTCGGACTGCGCTGCTGAGCCCCGTCACCACGTGCGGGCCGGGAACGGGGCGAGCCGGCCTCGTCACCCCTTCGGGCCCGGCCGTTGGGCCGACTGCCGTGCCTCCCCGGGGCGCCGGGCGCGGCCGGCGCGCAGCGTGGTGGGAGGACGGCGGGGGAGGAGCCCCCGTCGTACTGCCACGAGATGCGACGAGTGAGGCCGGGGCCATGCAGGAAACACGTGTCATCGCGGGCTCGCCGGACAGCGCGCCGCTCGCGACACCCGACGACGGGCACTCGCCCACCGCCGGGGCGTCCACGCGCCCGCTGCCCTGGCTGGCGGCCGTCGCCGCCGCCTTCACACTGGCGCAGCTCGCCCTGGTGATGCCCGGTCTCGGCCTCGGCTGGGACGAGACGGTGTACGTCAGCCAGGTCAGCCCGCAGGCCCCGGCGGCGTTCTTCAGCGCCCCGCGGGCACGGGGCATCAGCTTCCTGGTCGCACCCGTGGCGGCGCTGACGACCTCGGTGGAGGCGCTCCGCGTCCACCTGGCCCTGTTGTCGGGCTGCGGCCTGTTCCTCGGGCTGTGGGTGTGGCGGCGGCTGCTGCCCGTTCCGGTGCTCGCGACCGCCGGGGCACTGTTCGCGACCCTGTGGGTCACGATGTTCTACGGCCCGCAGGCGATGCCGAACCTCTGGGTCGCCTACGGCGCGCTCGCCGCCGTGGGCTTCTTCCTGCGGGCCGTCCGGGACCCCGCCGACCGCTGGGCGCTGCCCGGCCTCGGAGCCGGGGTCGCGCTCGCCGCACTGATGCGCCCCACCGACGCGGTGTGGCTGGCCCTGCCGCTCGCGGCGGCGGCGCTGCTCATGCGACCGGCGCACCGCAGGCCCTGGGCGGTGCCCGCCGTGCTCGCCGCGGGCCTGGTCCTCGGCTGCGCGCCGTGGGTCGTCGAGGCCTACGCGCACTACGGCGGACTCCACGCCAGACTGCGGCGGGCCAGCGAGATCCAGGGCCACCTCGGCTGGTACTTCGCCGTCGACGACCATGTGCGCGCGCTCGGCGGGCGGACGCTGTGCCGTCCCTGCGACGTGCCCTGGCGGCTCCCGCAGGCCGCCGTCTGGTTCCTCGCCCTGCCCCTGCTCGTGGCGGGCGGCGTGTGGGCCGCCGCCCGCACCCGCGACCGCGTACCGATCGTCCTGGCGACCGTGACCGGACTGGTGCTGGCCGCGCCGTACCTCTTCACCGTCGGATACGCCGCGCCGCGCTTCCTGCTGCCCGCGTACGCCTTGCTCGCCCTGCCCGTCGCGCGGTTCCTGCTCCGGATCGTCCGCCCCGCCCGGCCGGGGAAGCGCCGGAGCGTCGGCGTCGTGCTGGTCGCCGTGGCGGTCACCGGGCACCTGGCGGTGCAGTACCGGGTGCTCGACTCGGTGGCGGACCGGGTACGCCGCGACACCGTCGCCCTCGGCCGCATCGCCGCCGAGTTGCACGCGCAGGGCGTCCGCCCACCCTGTGTGGTGAGCGGCGAGGACGCCATCCGGGTGGCGTTCCGCGCCGGATGCGCCTCGCGCCAGCCCTCGGGCCACGACGGGAGCATCACACCGGAGGGCCTCACCGCCATGGGCGAGCGCATCCCGGTGGCGGTCCTCGTCTCCGACCTGGGCGGCATCCCCCGGTACGCCCGCCAGTGGCGCGTCCACCGGCTCCCGGACCTGGGCCACCGGACCGGCCTGCGCGGCTACCTCGCGCCCGCTGCGGGCGTTGCCCGGGGACTGCTGGGCCCACACCACCGGGCCGGGCACCAG
>NZ_JBEPEL010000123.1:0-13672 GCF_040300825.1 Streptomyces sp. NPDC000229 | reverse complement strand
GGTTCGAGCGGGACTGGGAGGGCACGCGGCGGCCCCTGGCGCCCGGGACCTGGCGGGCGGACTGCGTGGCCACCGCCACCACCCACGACGTTGGGGCCATGATCTTAGAGGCTCGCCCCAAAGTGGCTGCCTAAAGCCGTGGAGCCGACCGCCCCAGCCACAGCGGGTTTCCGCCCTTCGCCCGCAGCGCGCGGCGCGCCGCCTGGCGCGGCCAGGCCGGGCGAAGACAGTGGCCGGGCCGCGCCGTCGAGGCGGCGCGCGCCCCGCGCCGTGCGCGGGTCTTGATGAAGTAGAGGAAGTCTTACCGCGCTTGCGGTCTTGTGGTCGTACCGCCCTTGCTGCTGCGATGACGGAACCGTCATACAGGCTGGTCAAGGGGTGGTCATGGCAAATCTGAAGGTCGTGCGCTGGAACCGCTACGGACATGAACGTTTGTACGCGAACCTGCCGGAGGGCACAGCCGTCGCCTGGGCTGACTGCAAAACGGGCATGATCACGATCTTGCGCGATGACTACCGAGACGCCGTACTGGCGGTGCTGACCCAGCACTTACGGCAGATCTCGCCAACTCTGCCGGCCACCCCAGCGCCGGTCCGGGCAACCGCGTCGCTGCCTCCCCTGACGCCCCGCGACGACCTGGCTGCGAACCTCCCTGGCACGGCCGTGCGCGCAAAACTTGACGAGGTGGGCCCGGGCCCGTTGGAGCGGTTCATTGCCTGGGTACTTCGACGACCGACTGACGGCGACTCATGGCGCACAGGACTCATCGGAGAACGGCGGGTAGGAGCCGAGTTGAGTCGCCTGGAGCGTCAAGGTTGGAGAGTCCTGCACTCCATCCCCCTCCCCCGAGGAGTCGACATTGATCACTTATTGATCGGCCCTGGAGGGGTGTTCAGCGTCAACACCAAGCACCATCCGAACAAGGCAGTGTGGGTGGGCGACGACGTGGTAAGGATCAACCGCGGCAAGCCCAAGCCGTATCCCCGCAAGAGTCGGTCGGAGGCGGAGCGCGTACGAAGGGTGCTGGAGCGCTACTGCGACTTTCCCGTGCCGGTGGAACCGGTTCTCGTCTTCGTCGGGGCTACCGACGTGAAAGTCGCGGCCACCCAACTCACCGTGCGCGTCTACCGTGAACGGGAGGTCTCTGCCCTCGCGCCCCTCCCTGCGGTGCTCACTCCCATCCAAGCTGAGCAGATCTACAACGTTGCCCGTCACCGAGAGGCGTGGCTCACGGCATGAGGCTGCATGTCGCGCACGCTGAGTACCGGTCGACGGCGGGCAAGCGGCCTGGAGCGGGTGTGGTCCCGAGTGCCTCGTGGACCTCTCGGACCGGTACCGGTCCTTCACCCGCGTCGCCCGGTCCGCCGGCCGTCGGGTCATCCGGCTGCAAGATGCCCGGCACGGCTGCGCCACCCTGCTCACTGCCCCTGGAGTGGCGCCCCGCGTGGTGATGGAGATTCTCGGGCACAGCCAGATCGCGGTGGCGATGAACGTGCACGCGCACGTCGTCCAGGACACGCGGCGTGAGGCGGTCAGTCATACGGACCGGCTGCTCAGGAGGCGTCCCGGCCGCCGGTGACCACGGCCGTTGATGTCAGGTACGGATGGCAAAGACCCCCAGCCATGATCGGCTGGGGGTCTTCGTCCTGGTGGGCGCGGACGGTTTCGAACCGCCGACATCTGCTTTGTAAGAGCAGCGCTCTACCCCTGAGCTACGCACCCGTGGAGTGAGTGAACAGCGTACATGGCCCACCCGTGGATCCTGCAAACCGCGGGCCTGCCGGGCCTTCCGGGGCCACGGGGCGGGGGGTAGCCCCACCTGCGGGAGGGTGGGTGGCCGGATCGTGGCGGGGTGGGGTGGACACGTAGCGTGAGGAGCGAGATGCAGGGACCTAGCGGGGGAGTCAATCGTGGGCGTGCGCCGGATGCGGTCGGTCGTCGTTGTCGGCGGGGTGGTGCTGGGAGCGCTGGGCCTCGTGGGGTGTGGGGGCGCCGAGGCCGAGGGGGCGCCGGTGGAGCGGAAGGCGTTCGGGTTCCGGGGCGAGACGCTGGTGGTGGACGCGGACGATTCGGAGCTGGTGCTGGTGCCCGCGGATGTGAAGGACGTGGAGGTGACCCGGCAGGTCGACGGGTGGGTGGTGCTGGGGGACGGGCCCGAGCCGGTGTGGAAGCTGGAGGGCGACAGGCTGACCCTGCGGGTGCAGTGCGACGCACTCGTGAGCGACTGTGCGGCGCGGCATGAGGTGCGGGTGCCGCGTGGGGTGGCGGTGACGGTGGAGGACGACAACGGGGATGTGACCGCCGAGGGCTTCGAGACGGCACTGAAGGTCACATCGGGCAACGGCAGGGTGACCGTCCGGGACGCGGGCGGTCCGCTGGAGCTGCGGAGTGACAACGGGGACGTGCGGGTGGAGGGCGGTACCTCGAAGAGCGTGGTGGCGCGCTCGGGGAACGGAGGGATACGGCTGGCGCTCGGGGCGGTGCCGGACCGGGTGGAGGCGGTGAACGACAACGGTGACATCGCGGTCGAACTGCCGGACGGTAGCACCCGGTACGCGGTGGAGGCGGGGAGCGGAAACGGAGAGGTGAAGGTGGCGGTCCCGACCGACGAAGGCAGCAGCCACGTGGTGAAGGCGCGCAGCGACAACGGGCAAGTCACGGTCCGGGACGCGAACTAACCGGCCCGTGTGTTCGTCCTTACCAGGTGGGAGAATGAACCGGTCAAGGCGGACACACGGCACGGGAGCGGATGTGACGGCGACACACGCGCGGCGGTACGTGAAGGATGTGCTCGCGCTGATGTTGCTGCCGGTGCCGTTGGTGGTGGCCGTGCTGCCCGGGGCTTTCGCCGGAGGCGGCACGCGGCGCTGGTTCGGCGGGCGCGGGGAGGGTCAGCGGGCGGAGGCGCAGGCGGCGAAGGACGCGGCCGCGGCCGCTTTCTACGAGTTGGACACCGCCCAGCGGGACTTGCGGATCTCGATCGAGACGATCACGGCGGTGGACGCGTCGCCGGGGGCGCGCCGGGCGGTGGACGACTTCGCCGCGCTGGGGCGGCGCATCGACGAGGTGAGCCACGCGTACATCACGGCGGTCGACGCGTACGACCTGGATCGGGACGATCTGGAGACCTCTGTCGCGGCTCGGGCGCGCGGCGAGCTGAACCGCGCCAAGGACGACCTTGTGCGGGTGAAGGGGGAGCTGGACAGGTTCGAGCAGGGGCTCGGGCCGCTGCTGGACAAGGCGGAGACCCAGCTGGCGCGGCTGGCGTCCGCCGTGGAGCGTGCGAGGGCGGCGCTCCTCTCCGCGAGCAATGCTCTCGACACGGTGCGGGGCTCCGGTCTGCGGGCGGACGATCTCGCGGCGCGGCTCGCCGCCCTCGGCCCGGAGCTGACCAAGCTCAACCAGGGCGCGGGGCAGCACGGCGTCGCCGAGACGCTCCAGCGGGCCGACCGGGTCCTCCGGGATGCCGAAGCCGTGCGCGCGGAGGCCGAGCGGCTGCCGGAGCGGGCTGCCGAGACCGATAAGCGGCTGGTGTCCCTCCGGACGCGTGCGCAGGCCCTCGCCAACCGTGCCGAATCGGTCGAGCCGGTCCTCAGTGAGCTGCGCCGCCGGTTCAGCGCCGCCTGCTGGCAGGACCTCCAGCACGTTCCCGAGCAGGCCGCCAAGAGTGTCCGCCAGGCGGAGGAGAAGCTCCAGGAGGCCGCGAAGGCCCGGGAGGAGCAGCAGTGGCCGGACGCGACCGCCCTGCTCTCGACCGTGCGGGCCCTGCTGAACGGCGCCGACGAGGCCGTATCGGCCGCCGGTGACCGGCTCAGCCGGCTGAACGCCGTCTCCAAGGACCCGGAGGCCGAGATCCAGCGCACCCGCTTCGCCATCCGGGACGCACAGCGGCTCGCCATGGCCGGCCGTCACACGCCCGACCCGCGCCACGCCCGCCCCCTGGACGACTCGGTGGCGAGGCTGGAGCGGGCGATCGCGGGTCTGGAGGGCCGCCACCCCGACTACTGGCACTTCCTGACCGAAACGCAAGCGGTGCGGGGCGCGGTGGCTCGTGTGGTGGAGATGATTCGGGAAGAGCGGGGCAGCGGACACTGACCACGCGGTTAACCTGGGGCCATGCCTCGCTATGAGTACCGCTGCCGCACCTGCGGAGACACCTTCGAACTGAACCGTCCCATGGCCGAGTCGTCCGCGCCCGCCGCCTGCCCCGCCGGGCACGGCGACACCGTCAAGCTGCTGTCCGCCGTCGCGGTCGGCGGTACGGCGAAGGGCGGTGCGCCCGCGCCGTCGCAGGGCGGGGGCGGCGGGTGCTGCGGGGGCGGGTGCTGCGGCTGATCCGTCCCTGCCACCGTGGCCGATGAGCATGCCGAGGGCGACGAGCCGCTGCTGGACCCCGTCGTGCAGGTCGCGCTCGATTCGGCGCCGTTCGTCGTGGACGGCGTCATGACTTCCGCGCGGCTCGCGGTCAACTGGGCGATGCGCCACTCCAGTTCAGTTTGGTGGCCCGGGCTCAGGAAGTGGCGTGCCGCCTGTCCCTCCAGCGCGGTGCCCCCGAAGACGCCCTGTACGGCGAGGAATAGCAGGAACAGCCCGGCCAGGCTGCTCGTGAGGACCGCCCACAGGTGGCGGAGGTCGGTGATCGCCCAGCCGGCTTGCCGCGTACGCGTTGTCGTGCGGCTCGCGCATGATCCGTCACGCTAGTGAACGCGCCCGCCCCGCACACTGAGGAAAACCACAGGAAGAACTCTGCGGCGGCCTTCAGTGTGCCTTCAGCCGCGCTTGTCTAGCGTTGAGGAATGGAACGCTGGATCAACAGCCTCATGGACACCCTTGGCGCGCCCGGGGCCGGACTCGCCATCGCCCTGGAGAACCTCTTCCCGCCACTGCCGAGCGAGGTCATCCTGCCGTTGGCGGGCTTCGCCTCCGCGACCGGGCGGATCGACCTGATCGCCGCCCTGCTGTGGACGACGGCCGGTTCGGTCATCGGCGCGCTCGCGCTGTACGGGGTGGGGGCGCTGCTCGGCCGGGACCGGACGATCGCCGTCGCGAGCAGACTGCCGCTGGTCAAGGTCTCCGACATCGAGCGCACCGAGGCGTGGTTCGGGCGGCACGGCACCAAGGCGGTGTTCTTCGGACGGATGATCCCCATCTTCCGCAGCCTGATATCCGTCCCGGCCGGCGTCGAGCGCATGCCGCTGCCGGTGTTCCTCGGGCTGACGACGCTCGGCAGCGCGATCTGGAACACCGCGTTCGTCCTCGCCGGTTACGCGCTGGGCGACAACTGGGAGCAGGTCACCCACTATGTGTCGCTGTACTCCAAGGTGGTGCTGGTGGTGGCGGTCGGCGCGGTGCTGGCGTTCGTGGGCGTCCGGCTGTTCAGGCCGGGGACGGGCGCACGGCGGAGCTGAAGCGGCGGAGGATCTCCTCGCCCGCCAGCACGCCCCGCTCCTGCAGTACGTCGACGTGCTCGGCGCTCCAGCCCGTCTCGGCGAGCTCCCCGTGGCCGGGCCGCCAGCCCCGGTCGGCGGCGAGCAGCAGATCGGCGTCGAGCAGCGAGTCGCCGGCCGCGAGCACACGGTCCGCCCCGGCTCGGCGGGCGACTTCACGGACCGCGGCGCTCTTGGTGAGCGGCTGGGGGACGGCGTACACCTTGCGGCCCTGGAGGGAGACGGCCCAGCCGCGCGGCGCCGCCCACGCGGCGAGCTCCTTCATCCAGCCGTCGGGGAGCAGGGCGCGCTCGACGACCAGGTAGGCGAAGAGGTCTTCGGCGACGCGTTCCTTCAGCAGCCAGGCCGGGTCGGCGACGGCCAGCAGGTGGGTGCGGACCTCTTCGAGCGTGGCGCATTCGTCGGCGAGGCGGACGGCGACCGTGCGCCGCCAGTCGGGGTCGGAGACGCCATCGACCAGCAGGTGGCCACCGTTGGCGCAGATCGCGTACCGCGGCGGTGGTCCGGGGAGGCGGATGCGGTGGTACTGCTCGCGGGTGCGGGTGGTGGCGGGCACGAAGACGGCATGCTGCGGCAGTTCGGTCAGCAGGGCGGCGGCGGTCTCCGTCACGTACGAGAGCGGCTTGTGCTGGTACGTCTCGACGCACAGCAGCCGCGGCGCCTCGGGGTCCGGCATGGTCAGGCCGAGGGCGGCGGCGGAGTAGATGAGGGTGCGGTCGAGGTCGCTGGCGACGAGCGAGGTCACGGTCATCGGTTGGTCACCGCCTTGCCGTCGGCGCCCGTGGCGGCCTTGGTGTACTTCGGGTGGATCAGCCCGACGCAGGTGTAGTGCAGGTCGTCGACCTCCTCGACCGGTACGCCGCGCTGCTCGGCCAGCAGCCGTACGTGGTCGAGGTCGGCGCCCGCGCCGCGCTGGGCGAGGATCTTCCAGGGGACGCGGCGCAGCAGGACGCGGGTGGCCTCGCCGACGCCGGGCTTGACCAGGTTGACGTCGTGGATGCCGTACTCCTCGCTGATCCGCTCGACGGCGGCCCAGCCCTCCCAGGTGGGGGTGCGGTCGGTGGCGAGGAGTTCCTTGACGTCGGCCTCGACGGCGGCCGTGACCTCGTCGAAGCGGGAGGCGACGGTGTCCAGGAAGGCGTTGGAGACGTCGGCGGCGGCGAGTTCGCGGTAGAACTTCGCGCCGTGGAAGTCGTCCGGCCCGACGAGGTCGGCGCGCAGCACGGTGCGCGATATGAGGCCGGAGACGGTGGAGTTGAGGCAGGCGGAGGGGATGAGGAAGTCCTCGCGGGTGCCGTAGGTGCGGACGCAGGAGCCGGGGTCGGCGAGGACGGCTATCTCGGGGTCGAAGCCGGGGAAGTCCTCCAGGGCGGCGGCCAGTTCGCGGGTGATGGCGCCCTTCCCGGTCCAGCCGTCGACGAACACGACGTCGGCCGGGTCGTGGTGCTGCTGGAGCCAGCGCAGCGCGTTGGCGTCGATGCCCCGGCCGCGCACGATGGACACGGCGTAGTGGGGGAGGTCGAGGCCGTGGCGGTGGAGCGCCCAGCGGCGCATGAGTACGCCGACGGGGGTGCCGGCGCGGGCCAGCGACACGAGCACGGGGCGCGGGGACCGCTCGGCGAGGACCGTCTCGGTGACGGTGCCGACGGCGCGTGCGATGCGGGCGGCGGAGGTGTCGAGGGCGGCGTGGAAAAGGGCCTGGTAGCGGTCGCTGGGCTGGTACTCGACGGGCAGGGACTCGGCGTAGTGGGCGCCGCCCTTCTGGATCGCCTCCTCGCGCTCCTCGGTCGGGGCCTCCAGTTCGACGTCCGACAGGTCCTGGAGGAGCCAGCCGACCTCGTCGGGGGCGTAGGACGAGAAGGCGGGGCCCCGGAGAGGCTCGGGCAGCATGGTGGGCCTTTCGGCGGGGACGTAGGACGGGACGACGGCGAGCAGTACCCGCGGCGTGTGCGCGGCGAGCTGTGCCAGGAGCCCGTCCGGGGCATGGAGTGCGGGCGTGTCGGCGGCCGAGTCGACGACGGCGACGACGGCGTCGAAGCCGGCGCCCGCGACGTTGTAGGCGTACCGGTCGCCGGGCCCGTCGGCGGGCTCGTCGTGCGCGGGGAAGACGAGCCGGGTGCGTATCGCGTAGCCGGGGTCGTCGACCGCGAGGACGGGCGAGCGGGTGGTGGTCGAGAACCGCACCTCGGCGCCGCCGCGCCTCTCCAGGGCGACGCCCAGTGCGAGCGGCGCGTACATCAGCTCCTCGCACCCGAGGACGAGCACGCGCGGCAGGGCGCCGTCCTCGGGGGCGGCGGGTGCGAGCCCCAGCGCGTCGGCGACGCGGGCGGCCATGGCGGGGAGCACGGCGTCCAGGCGGGCGCGGTGAGCGGGCGTGAAGCCGTGCCGGCCGCCGTCCGGTACGCCGTCCGGCCACCCCAGCTCGACGCGCCGCACGGCCGGGGCCGCCGCCACGGCCCCGGCAGCCGCTGTGCCGGATTCGGCCCCGGCAGCCGCTCCGGGTCCGGCAGCCCCTTCAGGCTCGGCCCCGACAGCCGCCCCAGGCCTGGCAGCCCCTTCAGGCTCGGCCCCGGCAGCCGCTCCAGGCCCAGCAGCCCCTTCGCGCTCAGCCCCAGCCCCAGCGGCAGCGGCACCCGCGCTCCAGCCACCGGCCCGGGCGCCCTCGCCCGAAACGGCGCCCTGGCCCGAATCGGCGCCCTCGCCCGAGCCGCCGCCCGCACCGGAACCGGCGCCCGCGCCCGCGCCCGCGCCGCCCGCGTCCCGCGCCTCGTACTCGGCCACCAGCGCCTGGCCGCGTATCAGGACACCTTCGGGCAGCCGGACCGTGCCTGCCGCGAGGGTGACCAGGTCCACGCGGGCGCCGATCTCGGAGGCGAAGTCCGCGAGCCGGCCGCGGTCGGCGGCCGAGCGCATGTCGACGAGCGCGACGATCACGTACCGCTCGCGCGGGTAGCGCGCGTGGAGGGCCCGCACGGTGTTGAGCACGGTGTTGCCGGTGGAGAACTCGTCGTCGACCAGCACCAGCGGCCCGGAGCCCGCCAGGAGCGCCGGGTCCTCCGGGAGCAGGAGGTGCGAGGTGGCGTGCGAGTGGGCCTCCTCGAAGCCACCCGCCCGGGCGACCCCGGGCACCGGACGGCGCGTGGAGTGCAGGTACGGGGCCGTCCCCAGGCCGTCCGCGACCGAGTGGCCGAGGCCGGTCGCCGTCTCCGCGTACCCGAGCACCACCGCCCGCCGCGCCTCGTCGGGGCCGAGCAGCTCCCGTACCCGTACGCCCAGGTCGTAACCCGACCGCCACACCACGCCCGGGCTCTGCGGGACGTGCTTGCCGAGCACGTTGGAGACGAGCAGGTGCGCCCGCTTCGGGTTGCGCCGCAGCGCCAGGCCCAGCAGCTCACGCAACCGCCGGTCGCCGGTCAGCTCGACCCCGAGCCGCTCCGACACCCACGTACCCGACCAGACCACGTTCTCGTTCTCCTTCGAAGGCTTCCCGGACACCGACGTCACTTGACCAGCCCCGCGGCGAGCAGCTCCACGAAGCCGACGTCCTCCCTCGCGACGCCGAAGACCTCCGCCCGCTGGAGGGTCCGCTCCGCCCACGCACGGTGGGGCTTCACTTCATTCATCTTGTTCGTGTACGCGCTGCGCAGCACCCCGCCGCCGCCCCGTTCCGGCCGCAGGATGTCCTGGGCGTCGCTGAACTCCTCGTGGCTGACGACGGACAGCGCGTGCACCGGCAGCACGTGGGAGGGGTGGATGCAGGTCTTGCCGAGCAGCCCGTTGGCCCGGTCCAGCTCGATCTCGCGCAGCAGTCCGTCCAGGTCGTGCTCGATCAGCGCGGTGCGCAGTTCGTCGGCGCGCTGCTCCATGAAGGGGCTGCGGCGCAGCTGCGGCTTGAAGATCCGCTCCTGGAGTCGGAAGTACTCCCACACCGGGCCGGTGATGGTGAAGCCGGTGCCGTCGGACCGGCCCAGCACGTTGACGACGTCCGCGATGACGCCGGCGACGATCTGGACGTCGTACGCCGTCATGTCGGGCGAGCGGCGCAGCCCGTACGCGGAGCAGAAGTCGGTGACGCCGAGGCGCAGCGCGAGGACCCGCTCCCGGTACTTGTCGACGATCCGGCCGATGCCCGCGAGCGTCTCCTGCCGGGTCTCCAGGTGGAGGAGCTCGGGCGACTCCAGCACGGGCATGGCGAACAGTCGCCGCCCGCAGAGGTTCTCGGCCACGGTCAGCGCCTCCATGAAGGGCCCGCCGCGCTCCTCGGTGAACTTGGGCAGAACGAATCCGGACAGCAGCCGTGCGGACGGCCCGAGCCGTCGCACCAGGTCGGCGATCTGTCCCGCTTCCCGCACACGGATGAAGAGCAGCGGCGATTCGTCGTCCCGCTGGTGCAGGTCGGCGAACTGCCGTACGAGGTTCTCCTCCGCCCCGGCGACCTCGCCGTCGTCGATGGAATCCTCCAGGCACAGCACCATCGACACCACCCCGCGCCTCACCTGCTTCATCACGTCGTCGGCGAGGCGCGGCCGGGTGGCGGGGCTGTACAGCGTGGCGCCCAGGGCCGCCGCGAGCACACGGGCCGGGGACTCGGCGCTGAACTCGCACGGCTCCTGGTGGAAGAGCCCTGCCCGGGCAGTGGCCGGGATGTGCCCGAAATGACGCATAAGTATCCCCCGTACTGCCTCGACGGCCCTGACGACATGTGGCCGGTAATAGTACGTAGGGACTGGTGTCGCGGGTTCCCCACGGGCATGAACTTCAGGTAACTCGTCCGCTTCTCGCCCCTGCCGTCCGGCCCCCGCGTTGTCCGCGGCGTGGGCGGCCAGGCAGGATGTCGGACATGACGCACGCCATGCTGAAGGGCTCGAACGTCCCGCTCGACGCCGCGGCCGTACGGGCCGTACTGTGCTGGACCCCGGGCCCCGGGGTGCCGGACGTGGACGCCTCCGCCCTGCTGCTCGGCACCGACGGGCGGGTGCGTTCGGACGAGGACTTCGTCTTCTACAACCAGCCGCGCCATCCGTCGGGTCTGGTCCGGCGGCTGCCGAAGAAGCGGGTGCAGGAGGGGCTGACCGACACGGTCGAGGCCGACCTGGCGGCGCTGGACGCGTCGGTGGACCAGGTGGTGCTGGCGGCGTCGTCGGACGGGGACACCTTCGACCGCGTACGGGACCTGCGGATCTCGCTGTACGACGCGGGCTCGGGCGGCACGGAGCCGCTGGCCGTCTTCGAGGTGAAGCCGGAGACGGGCGAGGAGACCGCCATCATCTGCGGCGAGCTGTACCGGCGCGGGGAGGGCTGGAAGTTCCGCGCGGTGGGCCAGGGGTATCCCACAGGGCTGATCGGCCTGGCCACGGCGTTCGGAATCTCGGTGGACGAGGCCGAGGAGACGGACGGGGCGCGAGAGCCCCGGGAGGCGGACGGACAGGCGTCGCCGGACGCCCCGGCGGCAGACGCGTCGGCGGCCGCCCCCACCACCGCGCTGCCCAGCGCCGGTGCCGTGGCCACGGCGCCCCCCGCGCCCTCGACACCCCCGGCGCCTGCGACACCTCCGCCGCCCGCGCCGTCCCTGCCCCCGGCTCCGGCTCCGGCTCCGGCTCCGGCTCCGGCTCCGGCTCCGGCTCCGGCTCCGGCGTACGGCTACCCGCAGGACGGTGCGGCGCAGCCCGCGTACGGCTATCCGCAGGACGGCTCGGTCCTGCCCGGTTCGGGGCAGCCCGCGTACGGCTATCCGCAGCCCGCGGCGGCCGCCGCGCCCGCACCGGACCCGAACTTCCGGCTGCCGCCGATGGGCCCGCAGTTCGTACGGCGCTGACGACGGTACGACGGGGCGGTCAGACCTTGCCGGCCTTGAAGCCCCGTCCCCACTGCAGGCCCCATCCGTACAGCCGGTCCAGCTCCGCCTGGAAGCCGTACACGAACCGCACCTCCCGGCGTACCACCAGCTCGTCCTTGACGTTCTCCAGCATGAACACCGCGCAGGAACGGGCTTGGGGCGCCCGCTCGTCCAGCTCTATCTCGATGCGCGGCCCGTTGCTCGGGTAGAGCGTCATCGTGGCGTGCGTACGGTCGAACGCCGGTGTCTGGTCGTAGATGTAGACGAAGAACAGCAGGCGTTTGATCGCGTCCCTGTGGTCGAGGTTGACGAAGATCGTCTCGCCGGACGGTGCCCCGAACCGGTCGTCACCGCTGAGCTTGACGTACGGCGGCGAGTTGAGGTCTCCGAAGAAGCTGCCGAGCGGCTGGACCACGCCCTTGGTGCCGTCCTTCAGCTCGTACAGGCAGCCGATGTCCAGGTCCACATTGACCACGCCCTGCGTGTGCGCCTGGACCACATCCGGCTTGAAGAGCTTGAGAGGGTGCCGCAGCAGTCGGCCGCTGTTCTTGGACCGGCCCTCGATGTCGGAGGTCCGCATCCGCCAGGAGAGGTTGACGCGCAGATTGCCGGTCGCCGCGCCCTGTTTGGTGAGCGAGACCGACGGGCGGCGCTTCGTCAGGTCGATGGCGTTCGTCGAGGCGCTGCCCGAGTCGAACTGCGCCGCGTTGTTGTTGCGCAACAGGCTGTCCCAGAAGGCCATGCCCCACCCCCAGTCGTCCGGTTCCCCATGGGACCCGCTCGGATACGCGGCGGGGCGGCCGGGAGCACCCGGCCGCCCCGCAACGGAAGCGTTCCTCAATGCCGGGGCCGCCACACACTGACGGGCCCCGGCGAATGTCACACGGCGACGTGTGTCTTGTCCTCCTCGCCCGCCGCCGCCAGCGCCTTGTTGCGGCGTACGGAGGACAGGAAGGACGCGGCGATCAGGAAGACACCGATGGTGCCTGTGATGAGCTCGCTGATCTCGTGCTGGATGGTGATGAGCAGGATGACCGCGAGCGCGCCGATCGCGTAGTGCGCGCCGTGCTCCAGGTAGACGTAGTCGTCCAGCGTGCCCTGGCGGACCAGGTAGACCGTGAGGGACCGGACGTACATGGCGCCGATGCCGAGGCCCAGCGCCATCCAGAAGATGTGGTTGGTGATGGCGAAGGCGCCGATGACGCCGTCGAAGGAGAAGGACGCGTCGAGGACTTCGAGGTACAGGAAGAGGAAGAAGGCCGCCTTGCCGGCGAGGCCGACCGCGGAGACCGGCTTGCCCTCCTTCTTGGCCTTCTCCTCCTCGTCGTGCTCGCGCTCCTCTTCTTCCTCCAGCTTGTTCTCGAAGTAGCCGGAGAGGCCGCCGACGACCAGGTACGTGATCAGACCCGCCACACCGGACAGCAGCACGGTGGCCGACTTGTCGGCGTGGCCGGCGCTGGTGTGTGCCTGGGTGGCGAAGGTGATGGCGGTGAGGAGCAGGACAATCAGGGCGATGCAGACCGACAGCATGTCGACCTTGCCGAGCTTGGCCGCCGGGCGCTCCAGCCACTTGAGCCACTTGTGCTCGCGCTCCTCGAACATGAAGTCCAGGAAGATCATGAGCAGGAACATGCCACCGAACGCGGCGATGGCCGCGTGCGCGTCGGTGACGAGGTCCTCGTACCGCCCGGGGTTGTCGATGGCGAGCTGGACGGCCTCGATGGGGCCGACCTTGGCGCTGATGGCGACGATCACGACGGGGAAGACCAGCCGCATGCCGAAGACCGCGATCAGGATGCCGATCGTCAGGAAGATCTTCTGCCAGAAGGCGTTCATCTTCTTGAGGATTCCGGCATTGACCACCGCGTTGTCGAACGACAGCGAGATCTCGAGGATCGACAGGATCAATACGATCCCGAACGCCTCCCAGCCCCACTGCCAGGCGGCGAAAGCGAGGCCGAGCGCCGTGACGGCGAACGACCAGCCGAAGGTTTTCAGAACCACTGGCTACCCAATCGTGTTAAGTACGGATACGGGTCTCCCCCGCGCCGTGTGCGCCGGGCTTTGAACGAACCCGGAGACGTGCTTTAGGAAACATTGACCCCGAAGTCTAGAGCGATGCCCCTCAGGCCCGATGCGTACCCCTGTCCTACCGCGCGGAACTTCCATTCTCCGCCGTACCGGTAGAGCTCGCCGAAGATCATCGCCGTCTCGGTGGAGGCGTCCTCGCTGAGGTCGTACCGCGCGAGTTCCTGGCCGTCCGCCTGGTTGACGACGCGGATGAAGGCGTTGCTGACCTGGCCGAAGGCGCCGCGGTCCTCGGCGGCGTGGATGGCCTCCGGGGAGGTGCCGACGACCTTCACGCCGTTGTCCTTGAGCGCCTGGGCGA
>NZ_JBEPEL010000122.1:0-15865 GCF_040300825.1 Streptomyces sp. NPDC000229 | reverse complement strand
ACCGGTCAACGGCGGGAAGGCGCACCGCCGATCCCGGGGCGCAGCCGGTCGGGCGCGCCCCGGAGCGTCCGGCAGGTCAGGCCAGCACGGGCGGGGCGTCGGCGTACTGCGTGCCCGGCTCCGGCGGGATCGGCTCGCCGGTGGTGGCGTCCGTGCAGTAGGCGTTGAAGATCTCGGCCCTGCCCAGCGGGTGGGCGGTGCAGTCGCGCAGTCGCCAGCCGAGCACGCGGGAGGTGTCGTCGGCGTGGTGGGTGCGTACGACCGCGCCGCCGATGCGGCCCGAGGTGAGGGACAGCAGCGCGATGACGTCGAGGGCGGCTTCCGGGTCAACGTCGGTGTACTCGCCGAAGTTGTGGAAGGGCAGGGTGAACGCGGCCGGACGGGCGCGGCCGGTGACCGAGAGGTCAGGGTGTGGCACCCGTCGCCGACGGCGCCGAAGAGGCTCATCAGCAGGCTGGCGGCGCGCTCCACGGCGGGGTCCATCGGGGGGAGGTGGTAGGTCATGGGTCTGCCTCGCTTTCGAGTGGGTGTTCTCGGCGCGGCGGGGGTGCCACTCCCCCGCCGCTGGGGCCGGGGCGCAGCGGGTCGGCTGCGCCCCGGGGTTGGGTCAGTCCTGGACGAGTCGCAGTGCGCGGGCCTGGGCGGTGGTGTCGAGTGCGGGGGTGCACCACTGGATGCTGTCGAGGACGATCAGGTCAGTGACGTCGTCGAAGCCCTTGGGGGCGCTGGCGAGCATGCGGACGTAGTAGGAGAACGCGAGCGCGTCGAGTGCCTTGGCCGGGCCTGTCTTGGGGAGCGGCGGGTTGGTGCGCAGGGCCGCGATGTACGCGAGGGCAAGGAGGCCGAAGATGTCGGACTCGATGATCTCTTCGATCTTCCAGCCGGTGCGCTGGGTCAGGGGCACCATGCGGGCCAGGAGGTAGCCCATGGCGTCTTCCATCTCGGCCTCGGTGTAGGGCATTTCCGGCTCGGGGGCCGGTGCGGGGACTGCGGAGAGGTGACGGCGAGCGTTCTCGTTCGGCATGGTTCTCCTCGGTTCGGGAGTGCGTGCTTTCGGCTGCCGATCGGCTGCCACCGCCGATCTGCATAGTTCAATTATGCATTCTCTGAGTATTCATTTCAAGGGTTCTGGATCAATTCGCTGACGCGTTTCCCGAGGTCGGGGCAGGTTTCCGGCCCTGGGGGCGGGGCGCTGCGCGGGCCGTGTCGCCGCCCCATGGCGCGCAGCGCCGTGGGCCGAGGGGGGCGGCAGCGCGAAGCGAGGGAGCGGGGCGCGCAGCGTCCCCGTCGACCGGCTGCCGGGCCCGAAGGTGCGTGAGAGCGCGCAGCGCTCGGTCCGGGCCGCAGCGCAGCGGAGCGCCCGGCACGCAGCGAGGTGGGGCGCGGGGAGCGCAGCGGACCGCGCCCCACCGGGCGGCGCGGACGGCGCAGCGCCCCGCCCCCAGGGAGAGAGCAGGGTGCTGCGCCCCCACAGTGCTGCTGACCGACCGCTGCGCCCGGGCTCCCGCAGGCGGCAGCGCGGGCCCGGCGGCTTCGGCGAGGCTCCGGCCAGCCAACCCGCCTGCCGGGCGGAGCCGACGTGGGCCGGAGAGGTACGGGGCGCAGCCGGATGGCTGCGCCCTGTGGGATCAGTTCTCGTTGTCCCACCTGCGGCAGCGCTCGTAGGCGAGGGCGGCTGCCGTGTCGGGGTCGGGGGCGTCGAACTCCTCTGCCCAGCGGGTGAAGTCGGCCTCGCTGGTGGAGAGCAGCTCGATCTGGTCGGCGACCGGGCCGGGCAGGACGGCGGCGATGAGGAGCTCGGTGCAGTCGACGTCCAGGGTCAGGCCGATGACGGTGAACGTCTGGGCGGCTGCTGCGGTCATGCGATCAGCTCGAATGTCGCGCTCTCGATGACCTGGGCGCTCAGGTCCCCTTCGAAGGCCGCGACGACGTAGGCGCCGTTGTCGCCGCCCCAGAGGGTTTCGGGCCTCTCGCCGTCCTCACCCTCGGCGCGGTGCGGGAAGTGCTCAAGGACGGCCTCGGCCGCATTCTGCTTCGCCTCGTCCAGGCTTTCTCCCTCGGCGACGACGGCGAAAGCCGAGGCGAGGTCCCAGCAGTCATACCAGTCGCCGACGAACGTGTATTTCATGGATTTTCCCTTCTCTGTTATCCGGAGGGTCCGGGCCCCGGAATTCGTGTCCGGAGCCCGTGGTGACCTGGTGTCAGCGGCGCCGCGCGCCCGGTACGCGGGCGTTGATGCGCAGCAGGTAGAGGTCGAGCAGCGTCAGGGCCTGGTCCTCGGTGAGCCCGTGGACGGTGTCGGTCCTGGGGTCCGTGGCGCCGGTGAAGACGACGTCGCCGAAGTGCACGCCGGGATGCGGCTGGTAGGCCAGCAGCAGGGCCGAGGCGTGCGCGTTGCGCGGGCGGCCCAGCGGGATGGCGTATTCGTCCGCCCACATGGTCAGCTCACCGGTGAGGCTGATCGGCAGAACGGCATCGCTGCACAGTGCGCGCTGCGGGGTGGTGATGGTGTTCCAGTGCAGCAGGCGGAACGTGCCGGTGGGCGACACCCAGAGCGCGAAGGTCCAGGCGGCCGTTGCGGTCGCGGGCATAGCTGTCCCCTTTGTTCGGAGTGTGAGTTTCGGTGTTGGCCGACTGCCACCGCCAACCAACGAGACAACTATACCCTTTACGAGTCACATTCGGGGTGTAGGCACCGATCTCCTCTCGGCGTTTTTCCGAGGTCAGCGGCCATTTGGGGGATGGCCGGCCCGGCGCCGCCGCGCACCGCCCGGCGCATCGACGAACGGCCGCCAGGGGGTCGGGGCGGCTGGCCCGGCAGACAGGTGCGCCCCGGCACGGCGCGGGGCCGTACTGGGGCGCAGGAGGGGCGGTCAGGCAGCGAGGACGACGTGCGGGGCTCCGTGCCGGACGGGTCGCGATAGTCGGGGTCCAGGTCGACGGTGGCCGCCTCGGTGTCGCCATGGACGGTGAAGACGGTGGCCCAGGATGCGGCGCTGCGCTGGATGGCAAGGGCCTTACGGGCAGCGTCGACCGGGTCGGCCGCGTTCAGGTCGATCTCCCAGGTGACGTGATACTCGGGCACGGTTCTCCTTCGGTGGAGGTGGAGGGCGCCGGCCGACGGTGCAGCCGGCCGGCCGGCACGGGCGGCCGGCCGGCGCGGGCGGTCAGGCGGCGAGGGCGAGTGTCGCGTTGTCCAGGCTGCGCTCGTCGACGCTGATGCAGTGGGTGAGGGGGTTGAGGTGGTCGAGCCAGACTTCTTCGTTCTCGGCGAGGTAGTCGCGCAGCGTCTCGGGGTCGGCGACGGCGCGGGCGGGCAGCTCCAACTCGGCCTCGAATTCGTACGTGACCTCTTCGGTGACGGTGAGCGCGACCGTCACCGTGACCTCCGCGTCGTCGTCCTGCTCCGCCTCGGGCTGCGGCCGTCTGAGGTTGACCACGGCGGCCGAGGGGAGTTGAACCGCGTCCGGTCCGCTCACCGGTCCAAGGCGCAGGAGGGTGGAGCCACTGGCGGTGTCGTGGACAGCCTCCAGCGCGGTGAGGACGATGCCGCCGCCGAGGACAGGGATTTGGTCGCCGGCCTTCAGGTCGGCCGCGCAGGCGGCGGGTTCGCCGGCGAAGGAGTAGTCGGGGCGGTAGGTGTAGTGATGCATCGCGGTGCCTTTCTGCGTGATGAGTCGAAGGGCTGCCGGCGGCCGCCCGGCGTTCCGGCCGGGCGGCGTGCCGGTCAGGTGCGTGCAGGGGAGTCGGTGGGCGGCCTGGGGGCGCTGTAGGGCCGCAGAATCGCCTCCCCGCCCCAGCCCCACAGTCCGGGCTCGGCCTGCTCGCTCAGGAGCAGGCAGAGCAAGCTCGGCCCTGAGTCGCCCGGGTCGTCCTCGCGCTCGGCCGAGTCCGGAAGGAAGAAAATCGACGGAGGCGGTTGCCCCTCGCCCCTGGCCGCGCGAGCGATACCGAACAATGCGGATACGAAGGCGGCGGCGCGCAGGGGGTGTGTCCAGACGGGGAGACATGGTGGGTCATACAGCCCCTGCGGAGCCGGGTGCCGCGTCGCTACCCGTATGGTCGAAGCAGACGGGTACTGCTGGGCTGGGGCCGCTAGCGTTCGTAGCAGCCTGCTCAGCAGGCTGCTGCCGTTCCCCTGACGACCGGTGGCTCTGTCTTACAGGGAAGCACGGGTCTGACAGCCAGTCACCTGGCACTTGGACCATTGGAGTCTTTCATGCCGTACGCACGCATTGCGCGCGTCTTCGCGTCGGTGATCGTGGCCGCTGTGCCACTGGCAGCGTGTCAGTCAGGCAGTGGTGATGTGGTAGCGCAGGCGTCCTCCCGGACCGAGGCCGCCGCGGCGGCTTCGCCCACCGGGCTGACTGCGGGCACGGGGGCGGAGTGTGCTGCGGCGGCTCTGAAGCTGAGGGCCTACCAGGCTGCCCGTCGACCCGCTGGCACTGGCACCGGAGCGGTGATCGTCGAGTTCACCAACGTCTCCCAACAGCCGTGCATCCTGCGAGGCCATCCGTCGGTGGCCGGGGCCGGCAACGGATCCACCCAGCGCAGCACTGCGCTGAAGGTGACTCGTACGGGCTCGCCCTCGACCGTGCGGCTTGCGCCGCGTGCCAAGGCGTGGGTGAAGCTGACCTTCGTGCAGGTGCAGGGCGAGGGCCCCGGTTACTGCCTGTCCGGCGCGGAGCCTTCCGTGTACCCGGCGCTTGTGATCGGTCTGCCGCAATCGGGAACGCATCGAGTCGCTCTCACAGACGGCCGCATCGCCGAGTGCGACAACAAGGTCACCGCGACTGCGGTCTTGGCAGTGGAACCCTCCTGAGCGGACTCGTGATCGCTCACCGGACGCGCCACATGGCGTCTTAGCGGCATATCACCTGGGTGCCTCCTACGGTTTGAATCATGATGGTCGGCCTGCTTTGCGCGCTCCTTGCCGCAATCCTGACTGGTTTCGCCACCGTTCTGCAGGCGCTGGGAGCGCGACGGGCTGACGGGAGGACGGCCGCGTCCGTGGTCTCCGCGCTGCGGCAGTGGCCCTTCGTGTGCGGGATCGGCATGGACATACTGGGCTTCGGTGCTGAGCTGATCGCCCTTCGCAGGCTGCCACTGTTCGTCGTCGAAGCCACCCTTGCCTCGGCATTGGCGGTCACAGCCGTCGGCGCCTCCCGCATTCTCAGGGTGCGGCTACGGGGTGTGGAGTGGGTGGCCGTGGCAGCGGTGTGCGCCGGGCTCGCGCTCCTGGCGCTCACGAGCGGCCGGGAGGGGACCGGAAAGGGTGACGAGCCCCTCAGGGTGGGCGCCCTGCTGGCGCAGTGGGATGGCTGTGCTGGGGTGGGCGGCGCGGTCCGCGTCCAGCGGCGCTCGAGGAGCCGTTCTGGGCTTCATCGCGGGCCTCGACTTCGGCTAGTGGGCGTGAGCGTGCGCATTCTCCCGACAGGCGGTGTGGGGGAACTCCTCACGGAGCACACGACGCCGCACCACCGCTGATGAAGGTCCACCCCCATCTGCCTCGCGCGGACACCTTCTGCGCCAACCGGAACGGGTCCCGGCGGGGACGATTCAGTTGGGTGATTCAGGGCGGTGCGCTCTTGAGGCCCGTGTCCTTGCACATGGTGCCGGCCTTGGGGACCGCCCCATCCGTGAGGTACTTCGCCATGATTCTTTGCGTACACGGTCCCATGACCATGAAACCGTGCCCCGTTCCTGCGTTGCTGACGAGTGTCGCGTCGTGAAGCCCTTGGGACGCGGCCTTTGCCCAGTGGAGTGGCGTGGCCGGGTCGACGGTGTTGTTGGCGAGCAGGAGGGGCCCGGGGGTGTCGGCGGTGAGCTTGTGTGGGGTCACCGGGGCGTGCGCGGGCCAGTCCGCGCAGGGGCGGAATAGGTCTAGGGGGCCGAACACCGGTGAGGTTCGGGTGGCGTCGGTGATGGCGCGGTCCAGGGCCTGGTGGCTGCGCTGTTGAGGGGAGGCGAGGGTGCAGGCCACGGCGATGAATGTCTCGTCCTCGCCGCTGAAGGTGCCGTTGTCTTCACGGTCGTGGGCGGCGTCGGCAAGTTGGCGGATGCCGTCCAGGTTGCCCGTCGCTGCCTGATCAAGTGCCTGCGTCAACTGTGGCCATACCGCTGCTTTCTCGATTCCCTGGCCGATGGCCGAGCGGAGGTCTGATCCGGTGACCGGCCGTTTCGGATCCGCGGCTGCCGGGGCCGGCTGGGCGTCGAGTTTGTCGATCATCTGCAGTACCCGGTCTTGCGCTTGCCGACGGCTGGTTCCCAGGGGGCAGGAACCGTGGGAAAGGCAGTGGTCGACGAACCGCTCAAAGGTCTGCTGCGCGCTGTGCGCGTTGTCCCGGACAATATCCGGGAGCGAGCGAGCGGGGTCCATCACGGAATCCAGATACATACGGCCGACGCGCGCGGGGTACCGCTCGGCGTAGTACTGGCCGATGAGCGTGCCGTAGGAGGCGCCGAGGAAGTTGAGCTTGCTGTCCCCCAGGATGCTGCGCATGACCTCCATATCCTGCGCTGTACTGTCCGTACCAACACGGGGCAGCAACGCACGATATCTTTCGCCGCACATATGTGCGAGATTCTTTGCGGCTTGACGCCGCTGTTTCCGGCCATCGGCAGTGGTGGGAGCGAGCGGAGCGTTGTAGTAGGCGTCGTGCTCAGCCTGGCCCAGACAGTGGATCTGCCCGCTCGCGCCGACCCCTCGGGGGTCGAAACCGACCACGTCATAGGCGGCCGCCACGGGCGTCTGCGCCACCCAGGCCGCAAACTCCAGGCCCGATCCACCAGGCCCACCAGGGTTGACCAGGAGCGAGCCTTTCTTGCGTCCCGTTGCCGGGAACCTATTCAGCGCAAGGCTGATGGTGCCACCTGCGGGGTCTTCGTAGCTCAGAGGCACCTTCACGTGAGCACACAGCGCCTTCTGCCCACCGCCGCACGGCTTCCAGGCCGGCCTCTGACTGGTAAAGGCGGCCATATCAGTGGCGATCGGCGGCGGTCGCGTGGTGACGGCAGGATGGCCGCCATCACAGGCCGACACAGCAGTCATAAGCGCCGCAACGCTCATACACGCCGCCACACGCCATGTGCGCATATCCGTCCCCTACTTCGTCACGCAGCAGGTCACTGATTGATCCAGTTCCAGCCTTGCCCCTCTACGGCTTCCGTGCACGTTCTCAGGACGCTGTGTGTCCTCGGGGCCTGGCGTTACCGATCCTCGGAGTTCCGTCCTGTGTGCCCGCACACCGGCTGTTCTCCTTCATGAACGCGTGCTCAACACTTGAGCACCACGGAGGCAAAGGGGCGCGGCTCTACGCCCAGTGGCGTAAAGCCACGCGAAGCCCCTTGATCACGAGGCCCTCGCGCCCTGCACCTCGGTGCAGGAGGTCAGCCACTACCGGGCACGTCCCCAGCCCGACGGATGCAGGCGAGCGTCCCCCGGACGAAGCCGACAGATCAACGTGAGGACCCTGAGTCAGTCAGGCGGTGGGTCAGACCCCGCCACGTACGTCCTCACGGTCAGGCGGCTAGGGCGGTTGAGTTAGCCAGCGGCTGCGCCGTCGCCGAGCTGGTGACGGATGGCGTCGCCGCGGGCCCACAACAGGTGGCCATCAAGGGCGTCAAGCATTCGGGCCGCGGCCACGACGGCGGAGAGGTGCAGGTCCTGCTTGAAGGTGTGGCCGATCCTCTGCCCTGATCCGTCGGCGGCCGCGCCGGTGTTACATCCTGTGTCAACCCACAGGGGGTAGCCGGAGACTCCACCACGACTGCGGAGTATGAGCGGAGCACCGACGCGCGCCCCCGGTGTCAGCCGTAGGCCATGACGTAGGCCAGTACTACTGCGAGGCAGAACACGGGGTAGTAAATCCGGGCAGCGATGTTGAGGTTGCGCCATCCGACGACGTTGTTCTTCTCCACCAGCCGGCCGCTGATGAGGGCTACGAGGACGCAGGTGGCGGCCAGGAAGATGAAGGCGTAGTAGCCCCATTCGATGGCCACGTTGTACTCGACGTCCGGAAGAGAGCTGGTGACGGCGGTCAGCAAGACGGCAGCGCTCAGAATCGCGGTGATGCCCATGGAGATTCTGCTGCCGATGTAGCGCTTCTCGCGCGAGAAGAACAGGGAGACATAAGTGACCAGCGCCAGCAAAACCAGGGGCAGCAAGTTCTTCAGAAGGAAAGACCCGAGGTCGCGCTGGATGGTGACCTCCGCCACGTACTGCCCGTAGTAGATACCGGGTGCTTCCTGTGCGACGGTCGGATCGCCCAGCGCTGCGGTGCTTCCCACGGTGGCCTTGTACAGGTCCAGGCGGGCCGACTGCCAGCCGGAGAGCCGGTCGATGGAGGAGTCCACGTCGCTGCCGCTGCGCAGTGCCTCGGCCTGGTCCTGCTCCAGCACTTTACGATCGCCGACATAGACGACCTGAGAGGCGGAGTGCTTGCTGTTTTGCAGGGCGATGGTCAGGTGTTGCCGGTCAAAATCGACGACGCCCTACATCCTTGCCGCGCGCTGGAAGACTGTCGACTCATCCGACACTTGCGGGACAGCCCTTAAGCTGGCGTGGTGTAAGGCCGGGGAAGAGGGCGTGCTCCGGCGATCCCTTTTGAGGTGCTGTCAGCGGTAAACGGGGCCAACGTAGTTACCCGGGTGCGTGGCCGCTTCCTGCTTTTGAACCGGGCCCCACCACCAGCGCAGTTCCTTCGCCTTGGTGTTACCGGGCAGGGTAACGGCCGCCACTCCAGGGTCGATGATGTTGTCGTCGCTTTCCTTTCCGGAGAGGAACGTCACAGTGAACCGGGCGCTGGCGCCCGAGTTGAGCCTGACGGTCTTCGGCTTCTCCGAGGTCTGGGGGAAGAAAGTCTCGGTTTCCACGCCCTGGGTCTCCGTGCCCATCTTCAGCGTCACCTTTGGGTAGCCACGCAGGGTGCATGCGCCAGATCCGGTGTTCTTCACCGCTACGAAAGCGTTCACCTGATCTTCAGTATTCGTGCCGCCGGGCTTGGCCGTCCCGCCGGACGTCCAGTCGAGGGCCAGGCTGCTCGTCCGGCAGGGAGTCGACTGCACAGCCGAGGGCTGATTGGCGGCCAAGGCTGGGGCCGTCGTGATCGTCAGGATGCCAGCGGATACGAGGGCCGCCGTACGTACATGGATGCGCGCCAATGTCCCACTCCAATCAGATTTAACGGGCCTGCGCCCTGCGTTGTCGTCTGATAGCCCCTGCGCACGAGTATCCGGGATCGTCGACCTCCACACACCTTCAGTTGGTTGAAACGTCACCCTCTGTTTGGGACTTGCCGTCTTGCTGCAATGCCCGGCAGATTTATAAGACCGCCACCGCGCGAGTCGCGCCGGCGGTGCTCGGCGGCTGTGGATTCAGCTTTGTTGGACAGACCCCGCACGAAGCGTGCAAACCTACTCCCCACAGCCCCTGCGGCGCCTAGCGCAGGGAACCGGTGTCGCCGTAGCGACCGAGGACGAGGACCTGCGCCGCGCGAGGGGGCCAGTGACGCTTCCGAGGATGGCTTCGGTGGCGCGGCGAACGGACCAGGAGGGCAGCCACTCCTGAGCAGCGACTGGGTCGCTTGTCATGGGGCAGAGCGTGCACGGCGGCGTAGGATCGTGGTCGGTGAACAAGCCCTACAAGGTGGTGGGGCGCTGCGGCCCCCGCCGACGCGCAGCGCCAGGAGCGACAGACGACTCACCGGCCCAACGCATGCAGGGCTGTCCGAGTGGCAGGACGAGTCCGGGTGGGTGAGGGTGGTGTCAGCGGGTCAATGATCGCGCAGCGGCTGACCCCCGCGGCGTGGAGCTGGGGAGCTGGCGTCAGCGCCACGCTGCTGCTTCGCTCGCCAGAGGTGCGTGGCCACAGCGGACTCGGGCCAATGGGCCGCGCTCACATCGTAAGCACCCCACCGGAGGTGTCCCATGCTGTCTCTTCGCCTGCTCACCGGCGCGGCCAGTACCGCGTTGGTCCTCGCCCTCCCTATTACAGCGGTACACGCCACGCCATCCGTCGTGGCGGACAACTGTGCCAAGGCGATCGCGGTCGCCGAGAAGACACAGAAGGACTACGAGTCCTGGCTGAAGTGGTACAACGACTTGATCGCTCAGGGCGGCCATCCCGGCATCGCCGAGAGGCAAGCCCTGGCTGACGCGAAGGCCGACCGCGACAGGACGGCCTCCCAGGCCCAACGCATCTGCGGCCCATGACCCGTCGGCACGACTGAGCCCAGCGGTGGGGCATGGCTTACTGCCCGGCCCAGAGCCTCGTGTCGTGCAGCGGTGTGTCGTGAACGCTGCCAGATCCGATGCCGATCACGGCCGTACCCGAGTCTGAGCCAGCCCCACCTCCGTCAGCTTGAGTTTTAACCTCGGCTGTTGCCTTCTGCCTCCGTGCTTGCAGGTCAGAGCCGACTTGCTCCCCACGGGGCGCATGCAGCCCAGGTTCTGGAACACCACCACTGCGAAGCCTCGTCTCACTGGTGTTCCGGAACCTCCTGCCTCAGCTTGGCCAGGGAAGGTCATGAAAAGCGCGACCGGGCCCACAGGACCATAGGTTCAGGATGACCAACGACGAGACCGCGTGTCAGCCGTTGGGCATGTCCCTAACCTCCCTGGACACCAACAGAGCTGGCTTGTTCCCCTCACAGCGCATGTAGTCCAGGTTCTGGGACACCACCGGGCCGAAGCTCGTCTCACCGGTGTTCCATAACCTGTCCAAGGCCCGGGACGAAACCAGTTCTCGATCCATCGACACCGGGACTGACGGCACCCTGACCCACCCCGCCGCGCGAGCGCCCGGCGTCGGCGACGTGCCGTGGTCAGCAAACGGGTGCACCGCAGGTGGCCATCGGGGCATCTCAATGCCCGGAGTCAACCGATCGACAGCCCGTCCGGGGGTTGGCGGGTTGCTCTCGACCCGGCTGTGCGTTGTCAGTGCATGAACCGCATCCGGACTACTGCCGCCATGGCACTGCTCACTGCCGCTCTGATCGGCACCACCGCTGCGCCAGCCTCAGGGACGAGCATCATCGGCTTCGGTAACTCCGCCCACGACAACACCTGCGTCAATCAGGCGAGCGCCGCCGGACAGGCCGCCACCACGCAGGGGCCCGGCGCCACCACCGGTCTCGCCGCCGCCCTTCCAGGCAGCAGCCCCACCAACCAGTGCGGAAACCTCGGCATTCCCGAGGTCGCCACGATCCATTCCGCAGCCATTGTGGTCAATGCCAGTGACCTCCTGAAACCCCGCTGACCGTCGTCTTACCCCAAGCCCCGCGCCGCCCGGCCGGGGCATCTCAATGCCCCGTGTCAAGGCGTCGGGCGGTGCTGCCTCCCGTGTCCAACCTGTACTGGTACGCGTTGGCGGTGCATGAACCGTATGCACGTCACTGGCGCACTGGCGCTGCTCACCGCCGCCAGCAGCGCCCTCAGCATCGCTACACCCGCAAGCGCTACCTCCGTCATCGGCTTCGGTAACGCTGCCTTCGACAACGCCTGCGCCAACATCGGTGGCCCTCGTGCCGGTGGTGTTACGAAGCAGCACAGCGGCATCATCACCGGCCTCGGTGTCGCCTTGCCCGCCAGCAGCCCAGGCAACCAGTGCGGCACCCTGGGACTGCCAACCATCTTCCATGAGATGGGTGATGTGGACGTGATGGGCACTGTGACGGGCGGGGAAATTTAGCCGCACGGCTGCGAGCGATCACCTCACCCACTCGGACACCGCCCCGGATCCCTAGATGCCGGGGCTGTTTTCATGCGGTGGGGAACCGATGGACGGTGATGCCGGAATCAGCCGGTGCACCCGTGAGAGAGGAACCGCACGATGGAGCAGTCGGAGCTGGAGAGCAAGGTCCAGAAGCTGGAGACAGGCCTGGCGGTCCAGGGGCGTCCCTGGCCGGGGCGCAGGCCACGCAGGCGGCGGCGCCGGCGGGGATGACCTCGACGTTCGCCGCGACGCAGACCGGAACGTGGGCGGTGATGGCCACAGGCAGTGCCGCACTGCTGGTCGGGATCTTCCTCGGCATGGCTATCGCCGAGGACTGACAGGGCCCCGCTCTACCGGGAGCCGCCCGCCTGGCGTTGCCGCCGCTCGTCCGCCCCTGGGGTCCGGCGGGGGCGGCGGCCCTGGGGCTTGCTGGTGCAGCTCGGACGGTCACGGAACCGTCCGACGACACTGACCTGCTTGTTCTTGCCGAGGAGTTCCGGGACGGCTGACCGTCTTGATCGCGAGGTTGAGCTGCTTCTTCGCCCAGGTCACGGGCTTGATAGGCGGAGTCGGCCCAGACGATGGTGATCTCGGGGTGCTCAAGGTGGAGCCGGAACCGGGCGACGGCGGCCGCCGCCCACTGGCGTTCTGCTCACGCCCGGCCAGTGGGGCAAGGGGCTGCCGGGGGCTACCGGGTCAGGAGCCAGGTACTGGCGCACAGCGAGGCTGACGTGATGAGCGTGGCGGTGCTGATGCGCATGAGTCGTTGCCTCAGGTGCTCGTAGCGCGCGGTGTACTCCTCCTTCAGCTCCTCGCAGCGGGCGGTGATTGCCTTCAGGGCTGTCTTAGAAAGTTCGAGGCGGTCCTCGGCGTAGAGGCGTGCGACCTCTTCCTGCTGCGCGGTGGTCAGCCAGGGCATGCGGCGTGCGAATGCTTCTCCTTCGCTGCGGGCTGTCCGTAGCTCCGCCTGGTATAGCAGATAGCCCTCAACGTGGTTGATGATCGCGGCCATGTCCCGATCCGCCGTCGGCCGGGCCGGCCTCATGTGTCGTCCTTGCCGGGCATGGGAGCCACGCCTTCTCCGGGTTCGATGACATCCCTGCGGCCGTGGCTCACTGCGCTGTCATAGGCACTGATGGCCGGGTGATGCAGGTCGAAAGCGGGTGACTCGGAGCGGATCTTGGGGAGGGTGAGGAAGTTGTGGCGGGGTGCGGGGCAGGACGTCGCCCACTCCAGTGACCTGCCGTAGCCCCAGGGGTCGTCGACATCGATCCGCTTGCCGATCTTGGCGGTCTTCCACACGTTGTAGAGGAACGGCAACGTCGACAGGCCCAGCAGGAAAGAACCGATCGAGGACAAGGTGTTCAGCGCGGTGAACCCGTCGGCGGCGAGGTAGTCGGCGTACCGGCGGGGCATGCCTTCGGCGCCCAGCCAGTGCTGCACGAGGAACGTCAGGTGGAACCCGACGAACAGGGTCCAGAAGTGGATCTTGCCGAGGCGTTCGTCGAGCATGGTGCCGGTCATCTTGGGCCACCAGAAATGGAATCCGGCAAACATTGCGAAGACAATCGTTCCGAACAGCACGTAGTGGAAGTGGGCAATCACGAAGTAGCTGTCGGTGACGTGCCAGTCCAGGGGTGGCGAGCCGAGGATGACGCCGGTCAGTCCGCCGAAAAGGAAGGTGACGATGAATCCGACGGCCCACAGCATGGGGGTCTCGAAGCTGATGGACCCCTTCCACAGGGTGCCGATCCAGTTGAAGAACTTGACGCCCGTCGGCACCGCGATGAGGAAGGTCATAAAGGAGAAAAATGGCAACAGCACCGCACCAGTGGCGAACATGTGGTGGGCCCACACCGTCACCGACAGGCCGGTAATCGCGATGGTGGCGGCCACCAGGCCGATGTAGCCGAACAGCGGCTTGCGGGAGAAGACGGGGAAAATCTCGCTCACGACACCGAAAAATGGCAGGGCGAGGATGTAGACCTCGGGGTGGCCGAAGAACCAGAAGAGGTGCTGCCACAGCATCGACCCCCCGTATTCGGGCGCGAAGACGTGGGAACCGAAGCGTCGGTCCGATTCCAGAACCAGAAGAGCGGCGGCGAGCACGGGGAAGGCAAGCAACACGAGGATCGAGGTCAGCAGCACGTTCCAGGTGAAGATCGGCATCCGGAACATCGTCATGCCCGGCGCGCGCATGCAGATGATGGTGGTGATGAAGTTGACGGCGCCGAGGATGGTGCCGAAGCCGGAGAGCGCCAGGCCCATGATCCACATGTCGGAGCCGGGGCTGGGTGAGCGTTCCTCCCGGCTGAGTGGCGTGTAGGCGGTCCATCCGAAGTCGGCGGCGCCTTGGGGCTGGAGCAGGCTGGCGACGACGATCAGGCCGCCGAAGAGGAACAGCCAGTACGAGAGCATGTTCAGTCGCGGGAAGGCGACGTCGGGGGCGCCGATCTGCAGGGGCATGATCGCGTTGGCGAACCCGGCGAATGTGGGGGTCGCGAAGAGCAGCAGCATGATCGTGCCGTGCAGGGTGAAGGTCTGGTTGAACTGCTCGTTCGAGATCAGTTGCAGCCCCGGCCTCGCCAGCTCGGCGCGGAGCATCATCGCCAGCAGGCCGCCGAAGAGGAAGAACCCGAATGATGTGATCAGGTACAGGTGACCGATCTTTTTGTGATCCGTCGTGGTCAGCCAGTCGACAGCAATACGCCCCATCCCTCGGCCCTTCACAGGGACAAGCGTGGTCGGCTCGGTGGTGGTGGTCATGCGAAACCCCAGAGGCGCGGAGGGCAGGCGGGTGGGCGCGACCGCGGTCACCGTCGCGACATCGCAACGCTACGGAAGAGCACACGTAGTGACGCGGTAGGCGAGCCGTTTCGGGAAAAGGCATTTCATGCGAATTCTGTCCCTGGCCGTCAGCCGGGCGCCGCTCGGGCAGTTGTGGAGACCCTCGGGGCTGGGGCCGCCTGCATGTGCGCCCAGGTATTTCGCAGCTTGACGGTCGGATGGCGAGGGTTGAGAACTCTCACCGAGGTCACTCGACGGGCATAACGCCTCACACCGGCAAAAGGAGGAGCCATGGCTGAGCCGGAATCGTATGAGACCCCGCTGGAGCGGGAGACCGGCGAGAAGGACGTCCATCCGGAGGAGGAGCGCGGGAAGAAGGCGGCCCGCGAGCCACAGCGTTCGGCGCCTGGCCAGTCGGAACAGGAGCACCGGCAGACCGAGGTCGAAGGCGGCCAGGAGCCGGGCTAGGCCCGGCTAGCCGGTTGCGCGGGAGGGCGCCCGGTCGTGTCCCCGCGTCACGCTCTTCAGGCGGCGCTCAGGGGGTGGCGACGGAACTACGAAAGGTGGGTGGACGCAACTCCCTTGGGTACTCGCGCCGGCATGATGAAGCGCGCACTGTGGCAAGGGCTGCTGGCCGGGGCGGCAGGAGCCGTCGTGATGACGATGAGTGAGAAGGTCGAGCAGCGCATCACCGGCCGGCCCGATTCCCATGTCCCCGCACGCGTCCTGGAGCGCCTGGCGGGGATGGCTGAGCGGCCCGGCAGGCAGCCGCTGCCGGTGAACTGGACCATGCACTTCGGCCAGGCTGCCCTCCTGGGGGTGCTGCGCTCGGTGATGGCACAGGCAGGTTTGCGTGGGCCGGTGTCCTCGGCGAAGTTCGCCGTAGTGCGACTCACCAACGACCAGATCCTGGAGAACATCACCGGTGTTGGTGCCCCGCCGTCCACCTGGCCCCGCAAGGAGCTCGTGGTAGACGTGCTGCACAAGACCGTCTATGCCTTCGTGACCGGCGCCATCGCCGACGCCCTGGCGGCCCGCAACGGCCCTGGCCCCGGCCAGCGGCATGCCGCCATGCGGTCCGGCCGGGACCCCGATGTAGGGCCCCTGCCCCGCAAGAGGTGAGGCGCGATGAATCTGATGAAGGTGGATCCGCGGGCGCTTAGCCGTGCCCAGGGCCTGTTCAATATCGTCGGCGGCGCCTGGCCACTGGTATCGCTGCGGACCTTCGAGCGGATTTACGGGCCGAAGGCCGATGACTGGCTGCAGAAGACTAGTGACGTGAGTCAGAGATCTTCCGGTAGTTCTCGCACGCCGTCCGGCTTGCCAGCGACACGGCTTCTCGCCGCCGGGCGCGGTCTGAAGGGG
>NZ_JBEPEL010000121.1:0-16239 GCF_040300825.1 Streptomyces sp. NPDC000229 | reverse complement strand
GGTCGGCGGCGCGCCCCCCCCTTACGCCGGATTCGGGGGGCCCGGCCACCCTCGGGTGGCCGGGCCCGGCTTCGTTCCGTGCCGGAACGGCGGGTCAGCCCGCGTCCTTGACCGGGCCCATGACGGCGAATCGCGCGCCCTGGTCGTCGGAGACGAGCGCCGAGCGCCCGAAGGGGCTGTCGGACGGCTCGCGGCTCACGCTGCCGCCCAGTTCGCGGACCTTGGCCACCGTGGCGTCGGTGTCCTCGACGGAGAAGTACACCAGCGCGTGCGCCGGGACCTCCGCCGGGATGAACGCACCCATCTGGAGGCGGCCGGCGGTCGGCGCCTGCGCGCCGGGTGCGAACCACAGCTTGAAGTCGAACTCCGTACCCTCGGAGATCTGCTGCCCGTTGAAGCCGAACACGGTCTCGTAGAAGGGGTCGACGTCGGCCTTGGCGCGGGTGTAGATCTCCGGCCAGAAGAAGGAGCCCGGCGCGCCCTGGAGCTCGAAGCCGGCACGTGTTCCGGGCTGCCACGCGCCGAAGGACGCGCCGCCGGGGTCGACGGCCTGGATCACGCTGCCCGCGTCGGCGATCGGGAACGGGCCGCCGGTCACCTTGCCGCCCGCCTCCGCGATGCGGCGGGCGAGGTCCTCCACGTCGGGCGTGGAGAAGTACAAGTTCCACGCGGTGGGCGCGCCGCCCTGCGCGGGGGCGAGCGCCGCCACGTTCTTGCCGTCCTTGAGCGCTGGCGTGTAGTTGCCGAACGCCTCCGCACCGGCCTCGAACGTCCAGCCGAACAGCTCGCCGTAGAAACGCTTGCCGGCCTCCAGGTCGGCCACGGTCAGGTCCACCCAGCAGGGGGTTCCAGCATCGAACGAGGTCATGTCCTGCCTCTCTCGGTCGCGTACGCCAGTACACGTCGTCACGGTCGTCTGGACGGTATCCGCGGTCTCTCGAGCCCGGAACGAGCGCCGCCCGCGTCCCGCTCGTGAGGAGCGGGACGCGGGCGCGTGGGGGAGGGTGAGCGTCAGGGGGTTCCGGCGGACACGCGGGTGGCGGCACTGGTGACGGTCACGGGGCCGAGGAGGGCACCGGTCTTCTCGTTCTTGGTGAACGCGACGGCGGTCGTGGTGAACGTGTCGCCCTTGACGCGGCCCATGTGCACGGCGTGGACCGTGCCCGGGTAGACGCCCTCCGCGGGCTCCTCGGGGCCGTCGTGGGTGATGTAGAACGAGAAGGAGCCGTCCGGCCGGGCGGTCCAGTACCCGCTGCCCGGGTACTCGGGGTTGCCGTTCTCGTCGGGCGCGCCGTCGGTGGTGAGCGTGTGGTCGGCGGCGAACGAGAAGCGCGAGACGGTTCTCGCCGCGCCGGGGCCGGTGCCTATGGTCACCGTCGTCTCCCAGGTGCCTCCGAGGGCCGGCTGCCGGCTCCCGGCCTCGGTCGTGGCGGTCGCCGTGGCGGTTCCCGCGCCGACCAGGGCCACGGTCAGGGCGAGCCAGACACCGAGCGCGCGCAGGGAGTGGCGGCCGGTGCGGGAGGTGGGGACAAGGGTCGTGTTACGCATGGGAGAGCCTTTCCTGGGGTCCGCGGACATGGGTCTTGAGGTCGAAGCCCGGCCGCCGTACGTCGTCGGCCGTCAGCTCCGTACCGGAGGCGAGCAGGCGCCGGGCGATGCCGTGGTCGGCCGGGCGGTTCACCGACTCCACGCCGGTCAGCCGGTCTTCGCGGAAGCAGAAGACGGAGAACCGGCCGGCGTCCGGATCGCCCACGACCACCGTCTCGTCGTGTCCGGCGGTCAGCCCGGCGATCTGCAGTCGCAATCCGTACTGCTCCGACCAGAACCAGGGGACGGCCGTGTACGGCACGCGGTCGCCGCAGATCCCGGCGGCAACGCACTTGGCCTGGTCGGAGGCGTTCTGCACCGACTCCAGCCGGAGGTGACGGCCCGCGTGCGGGCTGGGGAACCGGGCGCAGTCGCCCAGGGCGTAGATGTCGGGGTCGTCCGTACGCAGCTGGGCGTCGACGAGGATGCCGTCGCCGACCTGAAGCTCGGCGAGGGCCGCGAGCTCGGTGTTGGGCAGCACGCCGATACCGACGACCACCAGGTCGGCGGGGATGCGTTCCGCGCCGTCGAGCTCCACCACCTCCACCCGTCCGGCGGACTCCCCCCACAGGCCGGTCACTTCGCGGTCCAGCAGCACGCGGACGCCCGCGTCGACGTGCTCGGCGACCAGGCGCGCCGACATCGCCGGGGTGAGCGCGCGGGCCAGCGCGCGTCCCTGCGCCTCCACCACCGTCACCTCGTGGCCGAGTCTGCGGGCGGTGGCGGCCAGTTCGAGCCCGATGAACCCGGCGCCGATCACCACGAGGCGGCGCGGCGGGCCGGTCAGCCGCTCCCGCAGGTCCTCGGCGTCGGCGAGACCGCGCAGCGTCAGCACACCGGACAGCGAGCCAGCCCCCGGCACGGGCAGCGTGCGGGGCCGGGCGCCGGTGGCGAGGACGAGGCTGTCGTACGGCAGGGTCGCACCCGTCTCCAGGAGGACGGCCCGTCTCTCCCGGTCGATCTTCGTCGCCCTGATTCCCGACAGCAGTTCGACGTTCTGGGCGGCGAAGAAGGCGCGCGGACGCAGTTCGAGCTCCCCGGCGGCCGTGTCGCCCGTGAGGAACCCCTTCGACAGGGGCGGCCGCTGGTAGGGCAGCGCGGGTTCGTCCCCGACCAGCGTGATCCGGCCGCGGTAGCCGCGGGCGCGCAGCGCCGCGGCGGTGTCGAGCCCGCCCTGGCCCGCGCCGATGACGACGACTCCTCGGGCACCCATCAGCTCTGTGCCTCCGGCAGGTGAACGACCAGCCCGTCGATCGCCTCCGTCACCGGCAGCTGGCAGCTCAGCCTGCTGTGCTCGGTGCGCTCGCAGGCCGTCCCGTACAGCACGTCGTCCTCGACGGAGTCCATGGCGGGCAACGGCAGTTGGTTCGCCTCGTCGATGTAGACGTGGCAGGTGCCGCACTGGGCGGATCCACCGCACTGGGCCTCGATGCCGTCGATGTTGTTCAGCTTCGCACCGCGCATGACCGTGTTGGGCGCCTCGACATCGACGATGGTGACGGTGCCGCTCGGATGCTTGTACGTGATCTTGGCCATGCGCTCTCCTCTGGAGTGTCCACCGGCTTGCGGAGATACGGCCAGGACTGTGGCGACGGCCTCTGGGGGCGTGGTGGAACGGCCCTCGAAGCGGCGGAACCGCTCCACCGGACCCCTACCGGAGTTCGATCGGCCGCGCTCAGCGTGCCGCCATGACTGCTGCCCGGACGCCGCACACCGCCGCCCCACCCGCCCCCTCCACCCCGTCCGCCCCGGCCGGCAACCGGCTACGGCTCGTCCTGGCCGCCTGCTGCCTGGGCCAGTTCATGAACGTGCTGGACGCCTCGGTGGTGAACGTGGCCCTGCCGGTGATCGCCGAGGAACTGCGCTTCGACCGGCACAACCTCCAACTGGTCAACAACGCCTACACCGTGGTCGTCTGCGGGTTCCTCCTGCTCGGCGGCCGACTCGCCGACCTGTTCGGACAGCGCAGGATCTTCCTGTGCGGCGTGGCGCTCTTCACCCTCGCCAGTACGGTCGGGGGAGCGGCGAACGACCCCACCACCCTCATCCTGGCCCGCGCCTTCCAGGGCCTGGGGGCGGCGGTCATGGCACCGGCCACCCTCACCGTCCTCGGCACCACGTTCACCCGGCCCGGCGCGCGCGCCAAGGCGTTCGGCTGGTGGAGCGCGGTCTCGGGTGCCGCGGGCGCCATCGGGGTGCTGCTCGGCGGGGTCATCACCGAGTTCTTCTCCTGGCGCTGGATCCTGCTGATCAACCTGCCCATCGGCATCGCGCTGTTCGCCGCCGTGTGCTGGGTGGTGCCCGAGTCCCCGGCCCGCCAGGGCCGGCGGACCCTCGACGTCCCCGGCGCGGTGACGGTGACCCTCGGCCTCATGGCCGCCGTTCACGGCGTGTCCGAGGCCCACGTGCACGGCTGGAGCTCACCACGCGTCCTGGGCCCGCTGCTGAGCGGCGCGGCCCTGCTCGCCCTGTTCGTCGTCATCCAGGCCCGGTTCGCGAAGCACCCGCTGGTCCCGCTCGGGATCTTCCGCAACCGCGCGGTCGCCGCCGCCAACCTCGTGGCCTTCTTCGGCATCGCCGCCCTCTTCAGCACCTTCTACTTCTTCACCCTGCTGCTCCAGCAGGTGCTCGGCTACAGCCCGTTGCAGACCGGCCTCGGTTACCTGCCCCTGTCGCTGGGCATCGCGCTCGGCGGGTGGGGCATCGCGTCGGTGGTGCCCCGCAGCGGCCCCCGCCCGGTGCTGATCGGCGGACTGGCCCTGGCCGGCGCCGGACTGCTGTGGCTGGCCCGGACGGACGCGACCGCCACGTACACCGCCGACGTACTCGGCCCCGTGCTGCTCCTCGGCTTCGGCATGGGCGCCGTCCTCAACGCGACGACCAACGCGGCCACCGCCGGTCTGCCCGCGCACCAGGCAGGGCTGGCGTCCGGCCTGCTCAACACCACCCGCCAACTGGGCAGCGCCGTCGGCCTGGTGACCCTCGCCGCGCTCTCCACCGCCCGCATCGACGGCACCGGCGCGGGCGGGACGGCGTCACCCGACGCCCTCGCCTCCGGGTACGGGACGGCACTGACCGGAGCGGCCCTCTTCGCCGCGGCGGGGGTCGTGGCCGCCCTGGCCGTACCGGTCAGGGAGCGGTCCAGAGCGTCTCGAGGCGACACCGAGAGGCTGGCACCCTGACGAGAACGGAGGTTTGCGGTGGTCAACGAGTTCCGCACACAGCGGCCGCAGTGGTCGCCCGCGCCGCACGACGACACGCTCGAGTACGCCACGATCGAGGTGCCCCGCGACTACGCCGACCCGGGGGACGAACGGATCACCCTCGCCCTCAGCCGCCGCCGCGCCACCGCCCCCGAGCGGCGGCGCGGCATCCTGCTGGCGGTCAACGGAGGCCCCGGCGGCGACTGGGGACGGGGCCGCGCCCTGCCCGATGTCTTCGCCGGCACCCCGCTGCACGAGGTGTACGACCTGATCGGCTTCGACCCGCGCGGAACCGGCGCCTCCACCCCCCTGCACGCCGAAGTGACCGTGCCGGTCGCGCCGTTCGACTCCCGGCCGCCCGACTCGGCGTTCGCGACCCTCGCCGAGGACATGCGGGTGCGGGAGGAGGCCTGCGCGCGGGCGGGCGGCGACCTGCGCCCGCACATCAGCACCCGCAACACGGCCCGCGACATGGACGTCATCCGCGCCGTCCTCGGCGAGGACAGGCTCAACTTCGTGGGGTACGCGTACGGCGCCTACGTCGGTGCCGTCTACGGCAGCATGTTCCCCGAGCACCTCGACCGCAGCGTCCTCGACTCGTGCGTCAACCCCGACTGGACCTGGCGCGAACAGTTCCTGTGGCAGGGCGACGCCGTGCAGCGCAACGTCGACCAGTGGGCCGCCTGGACCGGTGAACGGCACGGCCACTTCGGACTCGGCACCTCCGCCGCCCAGGTCCTCGCCACCGTGGAGGAGGTCGTCACCCTCCTGGAAGGGCTGAGCCACGGGGCGCAGCTGCGCACCCTGTTCGACGGGGCCGTGGGCAACCGCGCCGCCGACCGCGGCCAGTGGACCGAGTTGGGCATCCTGGTGGGCCGGCTGCGCGAGACGGCCGGGGAGGGCGGCGAGGGCGCCGGCGACGCCTGCCGGGGCCTGCTGTCGCAGCAGGGCACCTGGCGGCCGACCGACAGCGAGGGCGAGCTGCGGTGCGGCGTCCTGGAGGCGATCACCCTGGAGCACGCCTGGCCGGCCGACCTCGAGGTGTACTTCCAGGACATGCGTGACTTCCGCAAGCGGTTCCCCTACGGCTACGGAGTCCTCCGCGCCCAGCCATGGGTGGGCGCCTTCCGCGCCTTCGAGGCCCCCGAGCCGCCCACGGTGATCACCCGCGGCGGTTACCCGGCCGGCCTGGTCGTCCAGGCCGACGGCGACCCGATGGACCACTACGCGGGAGGCGTCGCCATGGCGGAACGGCTCGGCCACCACCTCCTCACCATCGAGGACTCCGGCGAGCACGAGGTGTACGTCCTGGGCGGCAACCCGCACGTCGACACCCTGGTGCACCGGTACCTGGTGGACGGTGTCCTTCCGCCCGCCCGCACCTCGTGCCCGGGCCGTACGCCGAGGCCCGACATTCCCGCGGACGCCGCCTGAACCACCCCGGTGGACGAGCACGGACACCACGAAGGCCCGGTACCGATCGGTACCGGGCCTTCGTCCTGCCGGGCGGGTCACCACGTGACCGGCAGCTCCCACAGCCCGTAGATCACGGCGCCTTCCTTGCGGGGGATCTCCAGGAACGGCTTGGCGAGCCGCAGCGTCGGGACGCGCTGGAACAACTTGCTCCACACGATCTCCAGCTCCAGCCGCGCCAGGTCCGCGCCGATGCAGTGGTGCACCCCGTGCCCGAACCCCAGGTGCTTGCGGCTGCCACGCGTGATGTCGAGCTTCTCCGGCTCGGGGAACACCTCGGGGTCCCGGTTGGCGGCCAGCCCGAGGCACAGGATCCCGTCGCCCTTGCGGATGACCTGGCCGCCGATCTCGATGTCCTCCAGGGCCACCCGCGGCACGGCGGTGTCCCCGATGGTGGCGAAACGGACGAGCTCCTCGACCGCCGGCCGCACCAGCGACGGGTCGTTCAGGAGCAGGTCGAGCTGGTCGGGGTTCTCCAGCAGGCAGGCGGTGCCCAGCGAGATCTGGCTGGCCGTGGTCTCGTGGCCGCCGTTCATCAGCAGCCGGACCATGTTGAACAGGTCGCGGTCGGTGTACTCCTCGCCGGAGGCCTCGTAGTCGGCCATCGCCCGGCTGAGCAGGTCCTCGCCCGGCTCGGCCTTCTTCTGCTGGATCAGGTCGCTGATGTACGCGTTGACCTCGACGATCGCCGCCTGACGCTCCTCGGTGGAGCTGTGGCCGCCGAGCAGCGCCGTACCGTGCTTGATGAAGAAGTCGTGCTGGTCCTGCGGAATGCCGAGCAGTTCGCAGATGACCGTCATCGGCACCGCCAGGGAGAACACCCGATGGAAGTCGACCGGCGGCGTCATCGCCAGCAGCTTGTCCAGGTGGTCGTCGACGATCTCCTCGATGCGCGGCCGCAACCGCTGCACCTGGCGGTTGGTGAAGGTGAGCGCCGCCTTGCGCCGGGTGTTGCTGTGCTCCTTGCCGTCGTATCCGATGAACGACGTCTCGGTCCGGTACTCCGGCGGGGCGACGAAGTAGAACGGGAAGTTGTCGTGCTTGCGCGAGGCGCTGACCCGTGGGTCGGTCAGCAGCTCCCGTATGGTCTGGTAGCCGGTGACCGTCCAGATGCGCAGACCGGATCCGTCCAGGGTGACCTGTGAGACGTCCTTCTCGATCATCTCGGTGTATTCCTTCGGCGGCGTGAACGGGCACTGCCGCGCGTAGGGGAACGTCTTGGTCTCCGCCTCCGCGAGGGCGTCCGGCTCCATGGCACTGGTTGTCACGGTGAGTCCTTTCCGTTTCGTGAGGGATCGGGCGAGCGGGAGTGGTGAGGACGCCCTAGCGCCCGGCGATGTCCATACCGCCGTCGACGGTGATGATCTGCCCGGTGACCAGCGAGTCGGACGGCTCGGCGAGGCGGGTGACCCAGGACGCGATGTCCTCCGCCTCGGCGACCCGGCCGAGCGGGATGGAGTGCGCCACCCCGGCGAACAGCCCCTCGACCTGTTCGGCCGACAGCCCGTTGGCCGCGTACGCCTCGGTGCGGACGAAACCCGGGGCGACGGCGTTGACGCGGATGCCCTGCGGGGCGAGCTCGGCGGCCCAGCTCCTGGTGAAGCTGTGCACGGCGGCCTTGCTCGCCGAGTACAGCGAGCTCTCGGGGCCGGGGTTGTGACCGCCCCGGCTGGAGATGAGGATGATGTGCCCGCCCGGGCTGCGCAGCAGCGGCAGGAGGTGCGCGGTCAGCAGGGCGGGGCCCAGGACGTTGGTCTCCAGCACTTCCCGCGCCGTGCCCGCGTCGAGCGCCGCGAGGAGGGTGAAACGGAAGACACCGGCGTTCTGCACGAGCACGTCCAGCGCGCCGCCGTGCTCCCGCACCGCCTCGGAGACGGCCTCGGCGCCCACCTCGGTGGTCACATCGGCGCAGACGGGGACGATCGCCGGGTGGAGCTCCGCCACCTCGGCCAGCCGCTCCTTGCGGCGGCCGGTGATGACCACGGCGCCGGCGCCGAGGCCGGCGAAGGCCAGCGCGGTGGCCCGGCCGATGCCGGTGCCTCCTCCGGTGACGACGACGGTCCGTTCGGCAAAGGGCGTGTCCGACATGGCGACTTCCTCTCTCGGCCGGTGTATGACGGTGGACGGATCCAGCCGTGAGCCAGTACACCGGCTCCGGCTGGGGCGCCGGTCGAGCGGACGGGGAGCGCGGTGCGCTCAGGTGCCGTCCGTGAAGCGGACCTCGGGGGAGGGGCAGCCGGCCGCGGCGAAGGCGAGGAGCCGCATCCCCTCGGCGACCAGTTCCGACCGGTCCTTTTCCGCCAGGGGCGCGAACGGCTCCAGCACCAGCGTCGCCGTGTCGCGCCCGCGCTCGACGCGCCACATGCCGCGGACGAACCCGTCGACCAGGAAGGTCGGTCTGATCAGACCGTTGCGGGTGAAGACCAGACGGCGCTGCTCCTCGGTCAGGATCCGCGAGCGGTCGGCGTGCGAGAGCAGGATGTTGTCGAAGTCGGGGAGGTACCGCACCGGCACGGGGGTGCCGGGCGCCGGCCGGGGAGCGTCGGGCAGGTCGTACAGCTGGACGCCGTTCTCGTCGCGGAAGGTACGCAGCCGTGGCCCGAGGCGTCGCACCACCGCGCCGAGCCGGGTCATCCCGGACCAGACCTGCATGTCCTTCACGCTCGCCGGACCGAACGCGGCCAGGTACCGCACGACCGTCTCGTCCGGCGACTCGTCGTCGTCGAGAGGGCTGCCCAGCCACGCCTCGGCGGTGGTGTGCACGGCCTGCCCGCTCTCGCCCCACAGCCCACGCGGCGGGATCTGCACGAGCGGCTCCAGGTTGCGTACGGCATTGGCCAGGGCGAACGGGTCCCGGTCGGGCAGGTGTTCGGCGAGCCCCGCACCGAGTCCGCCCAGGGTGAGTGGCTCCTTCTCGACCAGTTCGCGGCCGAGCGCCACCACCTCGGCGAGGTCCAGGCCGGCCAGCTTGCGGCCGAACGTGCCGTTGAGCTGCCGTTCCAGCGGGCCGCGCAGGACGGGCCGCAGCCGCAGGCAGTCCCGGGCGGTGACCAGGTGCAGGGTTCCGCGCATCAGCACGATCCGCACCACCGCCCGCTCCCGCACAAGGTCCGACAGGTCCTCGATACGGAAGCCCGCGAGCCGGGTCCACAACCCGACGTACGGCGGATCCGGAGCCTGCGCCTGCATACCGACCAGGTGCTCGACGGCCTCGGAGGCCGTCATCGCCGAGCGTTCGATGAGCAGCTGCCGGGCCAGCAGTGCTCGGTTCAGCGCCCTCCGGTCGAGTACGTCCGCGGCGTCTGTCATGACCGTCCTTTCCTCCTGAAGCGTGACAGCGGCGGTGCCCCGGAACGTTCCACGGGGCACCGCCGCAGCGTACGGCCGAGCGGGCTCAGCTCAGCCTGACCAGTACGGTGCCGCTGTACCGGCGCTCCAGCAGCGCGACGAACGCCTCCGGCAGCGCGGGCACCCCGCCTTCGACGACCGTGTGCGGGAAGACGATGCGGCCGTCGCGCAGCCACTCGCCGAACCGGTCGTTCCAGTGCTCGATCTGGTCCGGCGTGTGCAGCGTGGCGAAGCCCCGCAGGGTCAGGTCCTTGGTGATGACCGACATCAGCGGCAGCCGCGGGCTGCCCCCGTCACCGGTGCCGTGCTGTCCCGCCAGCGCGCCGCACAACGCGAACCGCGCGCCGCGCGAGGCCACCGCCACCGCGGCCTCGAACTGCTCGCCGCCGACGTTGTCGAACACCACGTCGAGGCCGTCGGGCGCCAGCTCGGCGAGCTGCTCGGCAACCGGGCCGTCGTGGTAGTCGAAGGCGGCGTCGAAGCCCAGCTCGTCGACCAGGAAGTCGATCTTCTCCTTGGAGCCCGTGCTGCCGATGACCCGCTTGGCGCCCCGCAGCCTGGCGATCTGCCCCGCCAGGGCACCGACGCCGTTGGTGGCGCCGGACACGAACACCACGTCACCTTCGCGTACGTCCGCCGTACCGACCATGCCGTGCCAGGCCGTCGGGCCCTGCGACAGGAAGTACTCCGGGCCCGGCAGCAGTGCCCGGTCCCGTTTGAAGAACTCGTGGGCGGTGCCGACGGCGTACTCGCGCCACCCGGAGAAGTGCTCCACCAGATCCCCGACCGCCAGGTCCGGGCTGTTCGACCTGACGACCGTGCCGACGGTCCGGCCCCACATGGCGACGCCCGGCTGGAAGACCGGGATCGGCAGCTTGGTGTCCGGGTTCATCTGGTCGCGGGCCACCGAGCCCAGGGTCATCCAGTCGTTGCGTACGACGACCTGGCCCTCACCCGGCTCGGTGAGGGCGGACTCCCCGAGTTCGAAGTGGGCGAGGGTGACGTCCCCCTCGGGGTACGAGGCCAGCCGGACCTCCCGGCTGGTCGCCGGCAGCTGTTCGACGGTCATGCGGTGCTCCTTGACAGTTCGACGGGAAGGGCGAGCAGGTTGTGGTTCACGTCCCCGGCCCGCCAGCACAGCTCGTGCTCGGGGACCGCGAGCCGCGCGCCGGGGTAGCGGCGGGTCAGCTCCTCGAGCGCGACGGCGAGTTCCAGGCGTGCGAGCGGCGCGCCCAGGCAGCGGTGGATGCCGTGGCCGAACGCGAGGTGGGGGTTGTCGGCCCGCTCGAAGTCGGCGCGGTCGGGGCAGGGGAAGACCGCGGCGTCGCGGTTGGCCGACGGGAAGGCCAGGAACACGGCCTCACCCGCGGGGATCACCACCCCGCCGACGGTCACGTCCTCGGTGGCGATCCGGGGCAGCCCCGAGGTGTCGTTGCCGTTGAGGTTCACCGTACGCAGCAGTTCCTCCACCGCCGCCGGGATCTCCTCGGGGTGCTCGCCCAGCCGGCGCCACACGTCCGGGTGGTCGGCGAGCAGCGTGACGGTGAAGTTGCCGATCTGGCCGGCCGACGAGTCGAACCCGGCGCCCAGCAGCGTGAAGCCGAGCCCGACGAGTTCCTCGAACGCGAGCCGGTCCTCACCGGACCCACCGTCCCCGAGCCGGGCGGCGGCCAGCGCGGACAGTACGTCGTCGGCGGGCTCCCGCTGCTTCGCCGCCACCAGCCCGGCGATGTACGCGCCGAGCTTCTCCCCGCCCTCCGCCGACCGCTCCTTCGGGGCGGACACATCGGCGAACTGCCGTACCCAGGAGTGGAACTGGTCCCGGTCCGCCTCCGGGACCCCGAGCAGCTCACAGATGACGGTCATCGCGAGCGGCGCCGCGAAGCCGGCCACCAGGTCGACCGGACCCTGCCCGGCCCCCTTCTCCACCTCGTCCAGCAGCCGGCCCGCGAGCTCCCGCACCCGGGGGCGCATCCCCTCGATGCGCTGGGGGGAGAAGGCCTGCTCGGCCAGGGCCCGCAGCCGGGTGTGGTCCGGCGGGTCCAGCGAGATGATCATCCCGCGCGGCGCCTGGAAAAGGCCGCTGAACCGCGGCGCGTCGGGAGCGTAGGAGGCGGCCCGGCTGAACCGCGGATCGCCGAGCACCCGGACCACGTCCTCGTGACGGGTCACCAGCCAGGCGTGACCGCCGCCTTCCCAGGCCACCCTGACGACCGGCCGCTCGGCACGCAGGCGCGCGAAGAGCGGCGCGGGGCCCCGGTGGCTGGAGCCGGGGAAGGGGAATTCGGGCAGCTCCAGGTGGCCCTCGGCCGGCCCGGTCGGACGGAGATTCATCGACATGTCCCCCTCGGTCAGCGCAGGGAGCGGAAGAAGGACCGGAGCTCCCCGACGAGCAGCTCCGGCTGCTCGAGCGCGGGGAAGTGGCCACCGCTCTCGTGGTCGGTCCAGCGGCGCAGATCCGTGAACCGGTGCTCGCACCAGGCGCGGGGCATCCGCGCGTCCTTCGGGAACACCGAGCAGGCCGTGGGGACGGCCACCGGACCGAGCGCCATCCTGTTGTGGCTCTCCCAGTAGATACGGGCGGAGGACGCGCCCGTGCCGGCCAGCCACGCGAGCGTCACCACGTCCAGCAGCCGGTCGCGGGGGACGACCTTCTCCAGGTCGCCGTCGTGGTCGCTCCACGCCCAGTACTTCTCGGCGATCCAGGCCAGCTGGCCGGCCGGCGAGTCCGTCAGCGCGTAACCGAGGGTCTGGGGGCGGGTGGACTGGAGGACCGAGTAGCCGCCCTCGTTCTGCTGGAACTCCTTGAGCGCCGCGAGGCCCGCGAGATCCCGCTCGTCCAGCGCCACCTGCTCCTGCGGCGGCTTCGCGAACGGCATCACCAGGTGGATGCCGATCAGGTGCTCCGCGTCGATGCCGCCCAGCTCCCCGGTGATGAACGAGCCCCAGTCCACGCCGTGCGCCGCGTACCGCTCGTAACCGAGCCGCGCCATCAGCCGCGCCCAGGCAGCCGCGGTGCGCTCCACCGTCCACCCGGTGGCCGTCGGCTTGTCGCTGAACGCGTACCCGGGGAGGGAGGGGCACACCACGTGGAAGGCGTCCGCCGGGTCCTCCGGGTCCGTCAGCGGACCGATCAGGTCGAGGAACTCGACCACCGAGCCGGGCCAGCCGTGGCTGAGCAGCAGCGGCACGGCACCGGGGTGCGGGGAGCGCACGTGCAGGAAGTGGATGCCCAGGCCGTCGATCTCGGTACGGAACTGGGGCACGGCGTTCAACCGCGCCTCGGTCGCCCGCCAGTCGTAGGAGGTGCGCCAGTACGCGGCCAGGTCGCGGAGGTAATCCAGCGGTACGCCCTGCGACCAGTCGTCGACGGTCTCCGCCTCCGGCCACCTGGTGCGCGCGAGACGGTCCTTGAGGTCGGCGAGATCCGCCTCGGGGATCCCGGCCCTGAAGGGCGTGAGCGCGGTACTCATGGGTGAGCTCCTCCTGTGCTGCCGAAGGCTGTGTGCCACCGCACGCTAGGGACCCGCCCTCGAGGCGGGGTCGAACAGCCGTCTGTCCGGCGGCGCTTGCCCGGAGGGCCGACCGGTCCACGAGCGGAACGCGAGCGACCGCCTCCACTGTGCGCCGTGCCATGCCGTGCCCGACACGAGGAGGAGCCCAGCGATGACGACATCCGGCGCCACCGGGCCGCTGCACGGGCTGAAGGTCGTCGAACTGGCGGCGATCGGCCCCGTGCCGTTCGCCTGCATGATGTTCGCCGACCTCGGAGCCGACGTCCTGCGGGTCGACCGTGCGGACGGCCGCCGGTCGTTCGCCCAGTGGCACCGGGTGCTGGACCGGGGGAGGCGCTCGACCGTCCTCGACCTGAAGGACCCGGCCGGCGTCGATCAGCTCTTCGGCCTCGTGGACCGGGCCGACGTGCTCGTCGAGGGCTTCCGGCCGGGCGTGGCGGAGCGGCTCGGCATCGGCCCCGACGCCTGCCTCGCGCGCAACCCCCGGCTGGTCTACGCCCGTATGACCGGCTGGGGGCAGGACGGGCCGCTCGCCCACACGCCGGGCCACGACATCAACTACCTCGCCCTGACCGGCGCGTTGGACGCCATCGGCGAGGCGGGCGGTCCCCCGGTGCCGCCGGTGAACCTGCTGGGCGACTTCGGGGGCGGCGCGATGTTCCTCGTCGCCGGCGTACTGGCGGCCCTGTACGAACGCCACACCTCCGGGCGCGGCCAGGTCGTCGACGCGGCGATCGTGGACGGCACCAACGCCCTGCTCGGCATGCTCGTCGCCATGACCGGTGCCGGCGCGTGGCGGGAGGAGCGCGGGGTCAACCTCCTGGACGGCGGGGCACCGTTCTACACCTGCTACGCCTGCGCGGACGGCGGCCATGTGGCGGTCGGCGCGCTGGAGGACCACTTCTACGCGGCCCTGCTGCACGGGCTGGACCTCGACCCGGCCACCGTGCCGGACCGCGACGACCCCACCGAATGGCCCGCACTGCGCCGTCTGTTCGCCGACCGTTTCCTGCGCCACGACCGGGACACCTGGGCCCGCCGGTTCGAGGCCACCGAGGCCTGTGTGACCCCTGTGCTGACGGTGACCGAAGCCGCCGCACACCCCCACCACCGGGCGCGTGGCAGCCGCCCCGCCGCTCCCGCTCCCCGCTTCAGCCGCACTCCAGCGGAACTCCACTGACCGCCGTCATTCTGCGTATCGACGCTCACGGCCTTCGGCCGGTTCGCCGGTTTCCCCCCGGAACCCCGATACCCCCCAAGTATCAGAGAGGTACACACCATGGCTATTTCGTCCGAGCAGGCTCCGTCCGTGGAGACGGGGGTGGAGAGGTTAACGACGGGCGCGGATGCGGCGGCCGACACGGTGAAGCTCGACCCGAAGCGCTGGGCGGCGCTGCTGGTTCTGCTCGTGTCCGCCTTCATGGATCTGCTGGACGGCACGATCGCCAACGTGGCGGCGCCCTCGATGCAGCAGGAACTGGCGGCCGGCTACTCGGCCATCCAGTGGGTTCTGGTGGGGTACCAGCTCGCCTTCGCCCTCACCCTGATCCTCGGCGGTCGGCTGGGTGACATCTTCGGACGCAAGAGGATGTTCCTCATCGGTGTCGCCGGCTTCACGCTGACCTCCCTGACGGCGGGGCTCGCGCAGGAGCCCTGGCAGCTGGTGATCTCGCGCGTCCTCCAGGGGGCGTTCTCCGGCATCATGGTGCCGCAGGTGCTGTCGATCATCCACGTGACGTTCTCCGACAAGGAGCGCGGCACGGCGTTCGCCCTGCACGGCCTGGTCGGCGGTCTCGCCGCCACCCTGGGTCTCGCGCTGGGCGGTCTCATGGTCGAGTGGGACCTCTTCGGCCTCAGCTGGCGGCTGATCTTCCTGGTCAACGTGCCGATCGGTCTCGTCGGCCTGCTGTACGGCTCCAAGGTGATCACCGAGTCCAAGGCGCCGCAGGCCCTCAGGCTCGACATGCTGGGTCTCGTCCTGGCCACCGGCGGTCTGGTCATGCTCGTCTACCCGCTGCTCCAGGGCCGCGAACTGGGCTGGCCGACGTGGGGTTACGCCTCCATGATCGCGTCGCTGCCGGTGCTCCTCGGGTTCGTCGCCTGGCAGCGCCGCAAGACCCGCAAGGACGGCTCACCGCTCGTGGAGCTCGGCCTGTTCCGCACCCGCAGCTTCTCCTCCGGCCTCGCCGTGAACCTGATCTTCTACATCGGCATGGGCATGTTCACCATCGGCTGGACCCTGTACATGCAGATCGGTCAGGGCTGGTCCCCGATGCGCGCCGGCCTCACCAGCCTGCCCTTCTGCATCGGCGCCTTCCTCACCGCCACCACGTCGGTGATGGTCCTGGTGCCCAAGTTCGGCCGCAAGGCCATGCAGGTGGGCGCGGTCGTCCTGGTCGCCGGCCTCGGCTCGTACATCTGGGTCGCCGGTGAGTACGGCAGCGACGTGACCTCCTGGCACCTCGTCGTCCCGCTGTTCCTGATCGGTCTGGGCTTCGGCACGGTGGCCACCCCGCTGCCGCTGATCGTCACCTCCGAGGTGCCGCACAAGGACGCCGGCTCCGCGTCGGGCCTGGTGAACACCAACACCCAGCTGGGCTTCGCCATCGGCGGCGCGCTGGTGAGCGTGGTCTTCTTCGGCGGGCTCGCGGGCAACACCGGAGCCGGTGTCGACCAGCAGATCCCGCAGCTGCGCCAGGACCTGGTCGCCACCGCCGGGGTCACCCCCGGCGAGGCGGACACGATCGCCGCCGCCTACCGGACCTGCTCGGTGGACCGCGCCGGCGAGAAGGACCTCGCCACCGTCCCGGAGAGCTGCACCGTGGCACCGCTGCGGGACGAGAAGGTCGCCTCGGTCCTGGCGGGCTACCAGGAGGACGCCACCGGCACCTCCTTCGCGGCCAGCTTCCAGACGCTGCTCTGGGTGTTCATCGGCGTCACCGCGGTGGTGTTCCTGCTGATGTTCGCCATCCCCCGCAGGCTGCGCCAGGAAGGTGAGGGAGCGCCCGAGGCCCAAGGGGCCGCGGTGTCCTGACCCCACCACCCCCGCCCCGGCGCGGCGGGACCGGACGGCCACCCCCCCCCGGTCGCCCCCCGACGCAAACCACCAAATT
>NZ_JBEPEL010000120.1:0-16601 GCF_040300825.1 Streptomyces sp. NPDC000229 | reverse complement strand
GGCCTCGAGGAGGTCGGACATGTGGTGCGGTGTGGTGCGCTTCTGTCTTTAGAACATGTGTCCCGCAACGGCGAGAGCATCATCTCGCCGGGCCGTCTCGCGTTCCCTACGACAGGGGACCGCCGCCCAGAAGGACTCGTCCCGCCGGCGAGTGAGGCTCCTCATCAGGGGCCACCCACACCAGGCCACCGCATTCGGTCAACGCCGGCCAGGTGTCCTCATCAGGATTCCCATCCGGACCGACGAGGCAGCGGCCCTGCTCAAGCGCATCCGCGATCCGGGAAAGCCACGCGTGAAGCGGCCACCCCGCAACCGGATCCGCTAGGAGCTCCGGCTCACGGTCCACGAACCACCGGCCAACACTTCCGTAAGACGGCTCCCCCAGTCGGGCGTCGACATAGAGCCCGTGCCACATATCCCCCACCACACAAGAGAATGGAATACGTCCCGGCTCGCGCTCCTGGTCCCGGGTCTGCACCGTATAGGCATCCCGCAGGGTCTCCAGCGGGTACCAGCCCTGAGCGCCCGGCAAAAACCCGGCAGGCCACCAACTCTTGCCGGTCCCCGGATCATCTATACCGTCGTGCAGCTTGTACCACGCCCGCAAAGCAGGCGGAAACACCACCCCGATCGCCTCTTGCACGGCATCAACGTCCGCATCGCTGGCCGGTGGACGCAACAGCGCCGCAGACGCCGGAGCGCGCTCGACAATCCACCCCTCGATACGCTCCCACGCCGCCACCGCGAAGTCTTGTTCACTCATACCCGGCAGGGTAACGCGGACGCTTCTCATCGGGCGGCCTCTCAAAGAGCGTTTTGTCCTGGTGGGGGTGTTTGGTATCGCCCGGTTGCTTGAGGAGTTTCGCCGGTCCTCAGTGCCTGCTCTGGAGACGGTCGGTGTCAGCGCCGGGTGAGAGGGTCACAAGATGCCTCTACCTCAGCCCGACGATCTGACCTCGCTGGTCCTGCGTACCGACTTTAGTGACGAGGGAGCCTGGGATGCAGTTCGAGCCGCACTCGACGCTGCCGGCGAGTATCCCCTTGCCACGTATGTCAGCGAGCTTCGCTTTGCCGGCGTGGAGGTCCAGGCATTGCTGGATGAAGAGGTTGCTGCGGATGAAGACGACCAGATCGTCTACCTGTTCCTGGCAGACGCAACCACGATGAACGATCCGGGTCACACACTCCTGGCCGTGGACCTCTCGGACGAGCCTGGGCGTACGTTCAGGGTCCCCGCTCGGTGGTTCCCTAATATCTCAGCCAACCTCAGCATCGCCAACATGGACTTTGCAGAGTTCGCCGACGCCGCTGATGGATCAGGGACCTTCCGCGGCTTCGACGAGGGCTGACGCCTTATTGTTGAGGCCCATCCGGGCGAGCTATGTACCGCGCCAGTTCGGCGTGGATTCGTGGGTGAGCCGTCGGCTCATCAGGTCGATCATCGCGAGGCGGATCATGGCTTCGGAGCGGTGGGGGTGGGTCTCGTAGTCGCGGGCGAGGCGGCGGTGGTGCATGAGCCAGCCGAAGGTCCGCTCGACGACCCAGCGCCGCGGGATCACCTTGAAGCCCTTTTGGGCGGGATCGCGGCGGGCGACCTCGACGTCGATGCCGAGGGTAGCGCCATGGCCAATGACCTTGGTGCGATAGCCGGTGTCGACCCACACCTTCGTGACGCGGGGGTGACCTTCGGCGATGTTCGCAAGCAGGTGGATGCCGCCGACGTTGTCGGAGTCGCTGGCGGCGGTGACCAGTACGGCCAAGAGGAGGCCGACGGTGTCGACGCCGATGTGACGTTTGCGGCCTGCGATCTTTTTGCCCGCATCGACGCCCTGGCCGACCGCGGGCACGTTGGCCGAGGTCTTGACGCTCTGGGCGTCGAGGATGCAGGCGCTGGGCTCGGCCTCGCGGCCTTCGGCTTTCCGGACCAGTCGTCGCAGGAGTCCGTTGAGCTGGTCGAAGACGTCGTCCTTCTGCCAGGCGGCTGAGTACCCGTAGACGGTTTCCCATGGGGCGAAGTCGTGCGGCAGGTAGCGCCACGGGATCCCGGTACGGTCAACGTTGAGGATGGCATCCATGATTCGGCGCAGGTCGTGCTCGGGCGGCCGGCCGATATCCAGACCCTTCCCTCTCCGTCCGGCCCGCCAGGCCGTCAGAGTCGGTTGCAGCAGTTCCCAACGAGCATCGGACAGGTCACTCGGATACGGCCGCTGTCTGCGAGGCATGTTTCTGTAGTACCGATGCCCAACGTCCCGCCACAGGGCGCAAACAGGTGTGACCGGGGGTGTGTTGGGATCAGACAGGAGCGAAGCAACCGAAACGGACCCCCGGAGACCATCCCTCGCCCGGTCTGCCACAACAGACGCCCACCGCCTCAGCCGACCCGAAGCGATCGACCACCTAAATGGCAGCGAACCACCTATGTCGGTGCAAAACACTCTTCAGCTTGTCATTTACGGTCCGGCGTCGAACGCGGCTCGAACTTGATCGGCGTTTTCGCAGTTCAGCGGACACGTAGGCGGCCTCCGTCTGATCCTGTGCTCCGTCACAGAGTGGATCAGCGCGAAGGCCGTGGTCGTGAGTTTGGTGCATCAGAGCGTCCTGCGAGATGCGTTCGCGGAAGTGTCACACTTCCGGTCGGAGCTGTACGCGTGCATGACCGCGCGGGGCGACGCGTTGTTCGAGTTGTGCGACGCGCTGCTGTGCACGGACGGGCCGGTGCGAACGCTGGTCGATCTCGCGCTCGCTCCCGAGCACCGCCGTGGGCACGGAGCCCTGTACGGCGGACTCAACCAGGGCCGGATCGACGTGGCCCGGCTGCCCCGGGCCCTGGCTGGGGTGCCGTTGCCACGGGCGGCGGACGGTCGGCTCGTGCTGGCGGTGGATGTCTCGCCGTGGCTGCGACCGGACGCCAACACGTGTGCTGACCGGGCCTTTTGCCACACCTTCGGGCGGGGTGAGGGCAAGCATCAGATGGTGCCCGGCTGGCCGTACTCGGTGGTGGCCGCGCTGGAGACCGGCCGCACGTCCTGGACGGCGGTGCTGGACGCGGTCCGCCTGGAGCCCGGCGCCGACGTCGCCGCGGTGACCACCGTGCAGATCCGTGAGGTCATCGAGCGGCTTGTCGCCGCGGGCCAGTGGCGGCCGGGTGACCCGGGGGTCCTGGTCGTGCTGGACGCCGGACACGACGCCCCGCGCATCGCCCACCTGCTGGGTGACCTGCCCGTCGAGATCCTCGGCCGGCTCCGTTCAGACCGGGTGATGCGGCGTCCGACACCCTCCCGCGAAGAGTTCCACCTGGCCAACCCCAGGGGCGGCCGGCCGCCCAAGCACGGCGGCGAGTTCGTCTTCGGCGACCCGCAACCTGGGGCACCGAGCAGGCCGTGACGGTCACGGACACTCGGCTCTACGGGAAGGCGACCGCGCAGGCGAGGGACCGGCTGCACCCGCGGCTGACCCGCCGGGCCGCATGGCTCGACCACGACGGACCGCTGCCGCTCATCGAAGGGACTGTCATCCGTCTGATCGTTCAGAAGCTGCCCAGCGGCGGGGTCAACAAGCCGGTCTGGCTGTGGTGGTCAGGCACCAACGCCACCACAGTGGACGTCGACCGCTGCTGGCAGTCCTTCCTTCGCCGCTTCGACATCGAGCACACATAGCGCCTGTTCAAGCAGACCCTCGGCTGGACCAAGCCCCAACTCCGCAGTTCGGAAGCGGCCGACCGGTGGACCTGGCTCGTGATCTCTGCCTATGCCCAGCTCCGGCTCGCTCGGCCGCTGGCCACCGACCTCCGCAGGCCTTGGGAGAAGCCGACCGAGCCGAACAGGCTCACGCCCGCCCGTGTCCGCAGAGTGTTCAGGAACCTGCGCGCGAAGACCGGCTCCCCGGCTGGTGCACCGAAACCATCCCGCCCCGGCCCAGGCAGGCCGCCAGGATCGAAGAACCAGCAACCGGCCACCCGTCACGATGTCGGGCGAGCCCTCGCCACCGGCGAGGCGTTCAGCCGTCCCGCCCACCACAAAGTCGGCACCAAGCCCCGCCGCGGGACACCTGAAGTCCCGCCCGCTTGAATCGTCAGGAAGCCGACCAGGTTGGATGGCTCCATGGTGAGACGGAAGCGGGAGAAGAAGAGGCGACCTCCCTTCGGCATGCCGAAGGGCATCGTCCTGCTCGCGACGCCGGAAGGCTGGCGCCACAGTGTCCTCACCGTGGACGGCGGGATGCACTGCGGGCGCCTCACCGACGTTCCGGTCAACGCCGGCCCAGCCGAGGCACGGGCCGCCTCGGCGGCCATGGTGGTGGGACTCGCGCACGACTTCCACGAAGCGCGCGTCGACGTGACCTGGGATCCGCCCCGGGAACCCGGGTCCTGGACCGCCCAGGTCACCGTTGCCGCGTCCCCGCCGAACGCCTTTGGTTAAACGACAAGTTCAGAGCGTGTTTTTGAACTCTGGCCGTGAGGTGTGTACGGCTGGATGATCTGGTTTGTGGCGTCTGGCGGGGTGGGTCGGCGGTACTGCCGGGAGAGTGGTGATCCGCTTCCGTCGTCGATGGCGGCGGAGGCGGTGTTCTGCTCGGGCCGGTGCAGGTCGAGGCGGTGGCGGAGGCTTCGGCGTGCTCGGCAGCGGGTGGCCTTGATGCAGCGTGGTGATCAGGCTGAGTGCCCGGTTTGCGGTCGGTCGTGGACGGTGGGGTTCGAGCGGTCGCGGTCGGCCGTCTACTGCTCGTCGCGGTGCCGGGTCCGTGCCTGCCGTCAGAGGCAGGCGTCGCGCAACGGTGTTTCGGAAACGCCGTAGGCGAACGGCACGCTGACATCACAGGTCGCAGCCGCTCTGCATGGTTTTCAGGGGCGGGCGACCGGTGCTTCGAGGCCCCTGGTTCACGCTCTGCCCCGTCATGTCGGGTCCGCGTCACGGTGGAAGCCGGCCTGGGCCGGAACCCCTCATTCAGCCGCCATCGGGTGGTTGGTCCGGCCCGGGGTGAGGGCGGTGATCATCGTGTCAGACCGGATTGGCAACGTCACTCGAACTCGTTACGAACAGCTTGTCGCCGAAGCCCGCGAACTGAGCAACCAGATGGCGAAGGCACAGTTCGCGCTGGGTGACAAGGCTCTGGAGATCGAGCCGATGCGGCCGGTCGGCGGGTCGATGCCCAAAGGCACCGACGACCTGTTCACCGTCGAGGAGTCGCTGCAGATGTTCGCCGACGACATCGGGGTGGCCCGCTCGACGGTCGAGGACTGGCGGTGGACCGCCTCGCGCTGGCCGGAGGCCAAGCGCAAGGACGGCGTGTCGTTCACCGTCCACAAGATCCTGGCCTCGATCCAGGACGAGGACGAGCGGTGGGCGGCGATTGAGGACGCTCCTTTCAACTCGCGCTCGGGGAAGCGGCAGTGGACGCCGGACGCGGCGAAACGGCTGGTCGGGCAGCGGGTTGACCGGCCGGTGACGGTCGAGGAAAAGGTCCAGGCCGTCACCGACCTGACTCGCGATGAAGAGGTCGCCTCCCGGGTGACAGTCGACCTGCTGTCGCGGCCGGCCGCCGCCGCCCAGATCACCCCCGACGACCGCGTCCGCGTGGTGCGCGAGCTCACCCGGGACGACGACGTCGCCAAGCAGGTGACCACCGACCTGCTCAAGCGGCCGATCGTTGCGAGGGAGACGATGCGGGACGACACCGCCCGCTTCCTGGTCAACCGGGCCCAGTTCGACAACTCCGCCCAGGTCCGGGAGACGATCCGCGAACGCACCCCGGCCGTCCGCAAGATCGAGCACACCATCGAATACCTGGACCTGGTCGGCTCTTGCCACCAGTTCGTCGCCGCCCTCGGCCGCCTGGTCCCCAGGATGAGGGGCCAGGAGTTCAGCGAGGACGAGCGCGAGACCGTCCGCCGCGGCATCTCCAAGGTCCGGGCCGCGGCCGACTGGCGCGAAGCCGCAGTTGAGAACGGCGAGTTCACCCTGGACGAGCAACTGGCCCAGCTCCTTCAGGTGCAGCTGTGGGAGTGAGTCGTGCGGGCAGTTAATGTGCCGGGTGCATTCCGGCTGGTGGTCCCGGGGAACGTGCGGGCGCTGGATCCCGCGCCGGCGATGTTCGAGGCGATGCTGTCGGGTCGGGAGCAACAGCAGCGGAGCCGGTTGCTGGCGAGGAAGACGATCGAGGACCGGCTGAGTCTGGTGCGGCGATTCGCGCTCTTCACGGGGATCTATCCGTGGGAGTGGACACCGGAGGACGCCGAGGCGTACTTCTCCTATCAGATGTCAGGTGAGAATCCGCTGGCGCACTCGACAGTGCGCGGGCAGCAGGGTGACCTGCAGATGTTCTGCGCGTTCGTCACCGACGGCCGCTACGGGTGGGCGTCAGCCTGCGAGGAGGCGTTCGGGCAGTTCCCGGTCCAGGTGTGCCACGCCTGGAACACCGCCGATCACGTCGCAGAGTTCGAAGGCAGGCCCGGACGCCGGGCGCTGACCTACGACGAGCTGCAGGCGTTGTTCGACGCGGCGGACGACCGGGTGGAGCAGGCGAAGAAGCGCCGCCGGAAGGTGTGCTTGCCGCGTGGCGGGACGCGGTGCTGGTCAAGCAGATCTACGCATTCGGGACCAGGCGGCGGGAGACGTCGATGCTGGACATATCGGATCTGCGTCACAACGCCAGAGCGAAGGCATATGGGCGGTTGGGTGCGCTGGAAGTGCGGTTCGGGAAGGCCTCGCGGGGCAGTCCGCCCAAGCGGCGCACACTGCTGACGGTGCCGGAGGTCGACTGGATCGTCCCCGGTGCTGGAGGAGTGGGCGGGCGAGGTCCGCGGTTCCTTCTCGCCGGGCGCCCATCCTGCGCCGTGGATGTCGGAGCGGTGCGGGCGGCTCGGCGTGCGGCGCATCGACGAGGTGTTCACCGAGACCCGGGACCATGCAGGACTACCCGAGGAGTTGGAACTGCACTGTCTGCGGCACACCTACATCACACACCTGATCGAGTTCGGCTATCCGGAGCGCTTCGTGCAGGAGCAGGTCGGCCATGCCTATGCGTCGACGACGGCGTTGTACACGTGGGTGTCGGACGAGTACCGCAACCGGCTGCTGGAGGCATCGTTGGCACGGCGGCTGGAGCGCACGGGCGGGAAGGGAACGGGTCGCGGTGATGAAGCGGACGGGGGTCGAGTGGAACCTGCGGCTGCTCATGGCCGAGCGGGACATGTTCCAGACCACGGACCTGGTGCCACGTCTGGCGGAGTACGGGGGGCACCTGTCGCGGGAGCAGGTTTTCCGGCTGGTCACGCAGCCCCCACAACGGTTGTCGATGGACACCCTGGCCGCGTTGTGCGGGATTTTGGACTGCTCGCCAGCGGATCTGATCACGGTGAAGGAGGCCCGGCGCCACGTCGCCAAGCCGACGGCCTCGGGGGAAACCGTCAGCTCGACCGGAGCCGTCCCGCCGGTGAGGAGGGTACGGGTGCGGCGCCCGGACGGCCTGTGAGCAGGCGGCGCGCGGGCCCGCCATCGGAGTGGGTGGAACTCGCCGACCGAATGACCGCGTTCCTCCCCGACCTGTCGATCGACGACGCGGCGCGGATCGTGGCCGACATGACGCCGCCCGAGCGCACGCGGATCCGCGATCACCTGCGCCGGCACCCCGATGCTCTGGTCAGCGGCGCATCGGATGCGCCGCGCTCGGTGCAGGCGCTGATCGCGGCTCTCACCGAGGCCGTGCGTTCCCCGTGTCAGGCCTGCAGCCTGCCTGCGCTGCGGGCGCGTGCGCCCGCTGCGACGGGTCGTACCGGGCGGCCGGGTCTGCCTCGGCTGCGAAGGCACCCTCGCGAATCGCGGCAACATCGGGCCCTGCGCGGCCTGCGGCGAGACCCGGGCGAGACCCTCGCACCAGACGTGCGCGCCGTGCCGACGTCGCCAAGTCGCCGCGACCCGGTCCTGCTCGGCATGCGGCAGACCGTCCCACCTGGACCCGTGCACCACATGCAGGCCCCGGCCGTCAGCGCCCTGTGCACTGTGCGCCGCCAACGCCGAAGTGTGCGCCCGCCGGCCGCTCGGCCCGGTCTGCAAGCCCTGCTACCGCCATGCCCGAACCACCCCCGGCACCTGCCCGGCGTGCGAACGGACCCGGGTGCTGATCGCCCAGCGGGACAGCCGCCGCGTCTGCGGCCCGTGCGCGGGACACACCGACCCGTACGCCTGCCCACGCTGCGAAAATCCGCGCTCCTACATGGTGCGAGGGCTGTGTGACCGCTGCACCCTCCACGACCAGCTCGACGCCCTCCTCGACGCCGTGCCCGCAGCGGCGTGCAGCCGGTTCGAGCCCATGCGGGCCGCGCTGACCGACTGCGACCAGCCGAGGACCGTACTGAACTGGGTCCGTAACTCCCACTCCGCCCGGCTCCTTGCCGACCTCGCCGCCGCCGAACGAACGCCGACCCACCAGGACCTGGACAGCCTTGCCCGCGAGGTGGGCCGCGGCGACGCGCAGACCATCGACTACCTGCGCGGCATCCCGGTCACCTACCAAGTACTGCCCGAGCGGGACGAACTCGTGGCCCGCATCGAGCGCCACCTCGCCCGGACTGTGAAGCGCCACCCCGAACACGCCCTGCTCCTGTCCCCCTACCTCCGGTGGTCGCTGCTACCCCGCGCCCGCAGGGCGAGCCCGCGGCCCGCGGGCTCGAAGCACCGCATCCGCTGGGCCTACACCCGGATCAACACTGCGTGGCCTTCCTCACCGCCATGCGCGAGCAAGGACTCGGTCTCGCGGACGTCACTCAGCACCAGGTCGACGCCTGGCTCGCCGACGCTCCGAGCACGCGCTACAAAGTCCGTGACTTCGTGGTCTGGGCCGCGCGCCGCGGCCACAGCCACCCGCTCCTGGTGCCCCACCGTCCGAAGAAGGACCCGGTTCGCCTCGATGAGGACTCCCACTGGGAGCTCCTCCACCAGTGCCTGACCGACACCGCCCTCCCCCTCGATGTCCGGGCTGCTGGCGCGGTACTCCTCCTGTTCGGCCAGCACCTCACCCGCATCGCGGCCCTGCCCACCACCTCCCTGAGCGAAGTCGACTCCCACCCAGTGCTCGTCCTCGCCGAAACTCCCATCCGCCTGCCCGAACCCGTCGCGCTCCTCCTGGCCGAACTCGTCGTCCAGTCGCCGCCCTCCGACTGGGCGGCGAACTCACCACGCCACTGGCTCTTCCCCGGCACCCGCCCCGGCCAGCACATCTCCTCCGCCGCCCTCGCCCGGCGCCTGGCCGCCCACCACATCCCCATCCGGCCGGCCCGCACCACCGCACTGGTCCAGCTCGCCGAGGACCTGCCGCCAGCCGTCCTCGCACCCCTGCTCGGACTCCACGCCGTCACCGCCGAGCACTGGCGGCGCCGCGCGGCCACCGACTGGACCGCCTACCTGGAAGCCCGTATGTCGATTCGGGACGGTGGCCCACCGGTGCTGGCTGTCGTCACCCGCAAGGCGGCCCCACCACCCATCGAGTGATGGGTCGTCATCGCCAGCACTCGGTCAGGGCTTCAGAATGGTGGCTCGTCGGACCACAGGTGTGTCGTCGGCACGAGCGGTGGCGGGGGGCTTCTGTGGACGAGGAGGGCCAGGCCCTCCTCAACGCGGCCGAGGTCGACGAGGTAGCCGGCGAGGTCATGGCTGTTCCTGTGGGCGTGCTGTTGGAGGACGGTAACGGCTTCCTCGGTGCGCCCGGCACCGGCGAGGAGGTGTGCAATGTGCTCCGCCGCGTACCAGGTGTTGCCTTCGGGGTGGGCTCGGGCCCGTTCAACCGCCTCGTCGACCCCACTGCAGGCGGCGACCAGCGGCAACCGCATCCAGAACAGCTCCCACTCGACCTCACCCCCGCGCTGGGCGTCGAGGGCATCCAGGTGGGCCAGGCCGTCGGCGGGGCGGCCCTGGTCGAGGCACAGCTCGGACAAGGCGTGGAGAATCCAGTCGTCGCTATGGTGCGCGTCGGCCTGGGCGCGCATCACGGCGATCGCCTCTCCACCACGTCCGTGTCGGGCCAGGAGCTGCGCAAGCTTGTAAGCCGAGTTCGGGTCCCGGGTCGCGGGGCCGTCGGCCTGCCCGTATACGGCGATCGCGCCCTCCACGTCGCCATCCTCCTCCAGCAGCTCCGCCAGCCGCTGTACGGCCTCCTCATGCCCGTCCAGCGCGGCGTAGGCGCGAAGTTCCTCGATTCGGTCGTGCCGGGCCAGCAGGTCGGCGAGTTGGTCTCGGCTGTTAATTGAGGTGGTCTGTCGGCGGCGGAGCAGAGCGATGGCCTCATCCATGTGGCCCTGGCGCTCGCGGATCGCCGCGAGCAGGCCGAGCGCCATGTCGGAATCGAGGCCGCGGCAGCACCACGGGCCGTCGCAGCAGTGGTCGGCCCGGGTCCGGCCGGCGAGCAGCGCGGCGGCCTCCTCGTCGCGGCCGGCAACGGAGGCGACGTCGACCAGGGCGGTGGCGAGCACCCAGTCGTCGACGTACGGCACGAGCAGATCGAACGCCTCCTCGGCGCGGCCGTGCCGGGCGAGCAGCCTCGTGTAGGCCTTCAAAGCCATCGGGTGCCCGGCTTCCATGCGGATCCGGCTGATCTCGATCGCCTCGTCGATGCGGCCCCAGCCTTCCAGCAACTCGGCCGCGGCGACAACAGCCGTCCACCAGCCCGTCGCCACGTACGGGGCGAGCGCCTCCAACGCGTCGGCCTCTCGACCCTGCTCACCCAGCACCCGCGCCCACGCCAGCGCGCAGAACCACTCCCCGCGTCCGGCCTGCAGCTCCACCACGTCGGCATGGCCTCGTTCGAGCAGCCGCGAGACCAGCTCCGGCGGGATGCAGCCGGATCGCGTCCGGGCTCGGTAGTCAAGATCAGTAGCGTCCACGGCCAAGCACCATAGCGCTCGCCCCTGACGCCAGGCCCGACACCACCGACAGCTTCGAATACAGCACAGTTGGAATGACGCTCCCCGCCACTCGGAGCGAGCGGCTGGACGTCGGCGCGGCGCCAGGCGTACGCCAACGACCTGGACGCCGAGCGCTCCCTGATCGCCGTCGCCGCCAAGACCAACCGGTCCAAGGCCGACCAGGACCCGGCCCAGTGGATGCCGCCGGCCACCGGGCAGCACTGCGCCTACCTTGCCGACTGGACCGCCACGAAGCTGCGCTGGCAGCTCACCGTCGACGACGCCGAACGCCAGGCCCTGGCAGCCGCGGTCGCCCGCTGCCCAAGGGGCGACGGTGACGTACGAGCCGGTACCGTAACCCGTCGGCGGGATCACCAACGTGGATCGGTACAGCCATTGTCAGACGCTGCTGGCAGCATCACCGTTATGAACGCCATATTCACCACCCCGCCGCGGCCGTTCGACATCACCGCGCTCTTCCCTGAACTGGCCCCGCTGGCGCGCACGGCAACCCGGCTGCACCCGCGCCCCGGGTCGCCGACCGTGCACGACAGCTCCGTCGGCGGGCCGCTCCTGTGGCCCGCCGACGAGCCGTGGCCGCACTGCGACGAGCCGCACGACCGGCACGCGGCGCCGGTGGTCCACTCACCGGACGACGTCCGGCTCCTCCGCCACGACCGCGCCGCAGCGGCCGAACGGCTGCGCCTCGACCCCGAGGCACCACAGTGGACTCCCGAGGAACGGGCGACCTGGGAGCGGCTCGCGGGCCGCCCGTGGTTCGACGGCCCGGTCCCCCTCCTCCCTGTAGCCCAGCTCTACGCCCGTGACGTTCCCTTCCCGTGCCCGCCCGACACGGACCTCCTCCAGGTCCTGTGGTGCCCCTTCGACCACGCGGAACATGCCAGCCCCAAAACCGCACTGTTCTGGCGCTCCTCCGCCACCGTCACCGACGTTCTCGACGCACCGCCCGAGCCGCCCATCGTCCAGCGGGACTGCTACCTCCCTCAGCCGTGCCTGTTCTCACCGGAGCAGGTCACCGAATACCCCCACCCCTCGGACCTGGACAAGGAGCTTCGGGACCAGCTGGACGACATGAGCCGCTGGGAGTCGATCGACCCCGCGCGGTACAACACGTACGCGTACGATCCGGGCGAGCTCTACCTGAACAACCTCTCCACCGCGCCCGGCTGGAAGACCGGCGGCTGGACCTGCTGGAGCCGCACCGACCCCAAGCCCCTTCCCTGCCCCGAGTGCGGCACCAAGCAGGTCCCGCTCCTCACCATCGCCTCCTGGGAATGGGACGGCGGTAGCGGGACCTGGATCGCCGAGGAGGAACGGACGACTCCGGCCCCGCCTCCCCTGGGCGCCCAGGACGGCAACTTCACGCTCATCGACATCGTCGGCGGCTACAACCTCCAACTCCACGCCTGCCCGGCCGACCCGTCCCACCCCCACATCGAACTGGTCCCGTGAGGTCTTGCGGAAGTCTTCCGCGCCGACGCGCACGCCACAATCGGCACCGCGATCGACTCTCCAGTCAGCAGCCCTGGCCAACTGCCAGGTGATCCAAGCGACAGGCCCTAGCCGAGCCGCTGCACGACGGTCACCGGCCGAGCCCGGTGTCAGGCGGCTTGGCCGAGGCCGGCGGCGCAGGTCCGCTCGTGGCGCGGGGCCGCCACCACCGCCTGCGACGCCGCATCCCGGAGCTGCGCACATGGCCCGGTGGCTTTGTCGAGCAGTAGTGGTTCTGGCACGACTCCCGTGAAGCGGTAACAAATAGTGATCAGTGGGTGTTTCGAGTGCTTGGAGGATCTGTCGCACTTCCTGGCGCCACTGATCGGCTTCGGCGCTTTCCACCCAGCCGGTCGCCATCTCTGATCCGTCCTGGAGAACCCGGTCCAGTGCGAGTCTCGCCGACGCGCGAAGCGAGCCCGGCAGTTCGGGCAGCGGTTCCCTGGGGCCGTCATCGGGGTCAATCACGATGGGGCTGTCCGGGGGGTGCTGGCGACGAGAGCGCCGGCGGCAACGGCTTCGGCCCCGTCTCCGCCATCGACGCGCTCTCCCGAGTCGGTGACTCGCTGGAACGCCCGCTCCAGCACATCGATGACCTGCTGGTGGGTGAGCCCCTCAAGTCCATCGACGAAGTCTTCGGCGAGGTCGCTGTGGAACGGACCGGTTCCCCACGTTCCCATGCATGGCTCCTGACACGGCTGTCTCTGACGAAGGCATGGTTCCAGGAGCCACTGACATCGGTCACGGGGCGAGGAGGACCCGCTTGCGGAGCAATGCGAAGCCGACGCGTCCGAACATCTGGCGCTTGAGCATCTTGATCCGGTTGACGTGTCCTTCGACGACGCCGGAGTTCCAGGGCAGGGTCAGGCCGGCGATCACGGCGTCGCGGTCGCGGTTGATGCCGGCCGCGAGCGTGTGGAGGCTGGGAAGGTCGTTCCGGCGGACGGCGTCGAGCCACTGCGGGAGACGTTCGCCCTGGCGCTCGGTGAGCATGTGGGCGAAGCACCGGACGTGACCGGTCAGGGCGTCGAGTCAGGGCAGTTGGCCAGGACGGCCTTGAGCCGGAGCTGTTCGGTCTCGGTCAGCGTCTCGGGTCGGCTGAGAATCCATCTCGTCACCACGCGGGGTGCCGGCGGTTGCGCGGTGACCGGCCGTGGCGAAGTCCGCTTCTCTCGCAGGGGCGCAGCCCTCGTCCCAACGTTCGTCCAGGTAGGGCTTACTCGTCGAGAACGGAGGTCCTGTTGTGCTGCCACTGGCCGCGGAAGAGGTCTTCCGGCCTGGCAGCGTCGGCGAGGCTCTTGACGGTGCGGTGGGTCATGTTCAGCTGCCGCCCGATGGAACGGCGGCTGTGGCCAGCTTCCAGCAGCGCGTGAACCGTGGCGTGCCTGGCTCGGACACGGTTGGCGAACCGCTCGCTCCGCCATGGAGAGCCCGCCTTCTCCTCGGGCGGGGCCGGGTCGTCGGCTTTTCCCTCGCGATCGGGGACCAGGACGCGAAGGCACTGGCGGTGGCGGGCGACAGCCCGCTCAGCAGCCTCCCCGAGGTTGTGCCACAAATGCCAGCGGTCGGCGACCTGCGTCGCCTGGGGCGCCCCGGCTGTGGCGCCTTCCGCGAAGAACGGCGCGCGGTCCCGGCAGACAATCTCGATGCCGGGTCGCTTCGCCAGCCATGCGGCCAGACTGGACGCCTCCCGGTCAGGCAGCAGATCCACCGGCCGACGCGTCTCGACATCGACGAGCACCGTGCCGTAGACCCGTCCCTTGAGTGTGGCGTACTCATCAACACCAACCACCCACGGGGCCAGGACGTCTGGTTCGGGCAATGCATCGAGCAGCCGCAACACCGCGCTGCGGCTGATGGACACCCCGAAGGCCCGTGCCATCCGGGCGCCAGCCCGGCCGGCGAGGGCAAGACCCACCGCGGCGAGAGTCGAACGCAAGCGTTCCGTCCACCTGCTGTGCCGCCGGGTCAGCCCCGGCATCTGCTCAGCGAACGTCCGCCGAGTACACGAAGACTCCGGACAGAAGAACCGCCGAACTCGCAGTTGTAGGACCACCAGACGTCCCCCACTCGGCACGTCCGCAGGAAACCGCAGGTAAGAGCTGTGCACCCGGGTCGATTCGCTCCCACAGTCCGGGCATGTCGCCCCGGCCGCCGTACTGCAGACGTTGATGCGTATCGCCTCGTGGCTCACATCCAGCGACAGCACCGACACGTCCGCGATGGACGGTAACAACAGGCCCTCCAGACGGGGCGAAGGCTCTTCCACGACGCCGCACTGTTGACCACATCAAGATCGGCTCTGGTCATTTTCAGGCAACTTCCCGGAGCCTGATCGAAGCGTCAGACGTCACTCAGCGTGCGCGCATCACGGAAAGCGAGCCAGAACCACTACTGGTCGATAAAGTCACCGGGTGTAACCGCCCGCTCGATGCCCTCCCACCGTCCACCCGGGGATGTCTTGCCTACCGGATCACCCCCCCCCGACCCGCCTGCTCCCCCCACACGCGGGGATGGACCCAGCAGGACTGAGGTGTGGTCAGCGCGGGTTTGCTTCCCAGGCTGGTGGGGATGGCTGTGTCGGAACGTGGCGACGCTCGCGCTCGAGCCCTGCTCACCGCGCATGCGGGAATGGACCCGTGGGCTTTGCCTTCGGCGAGTGGGGTACGCACTGTCGAAGTGCTGTTCCCGGCTGCGGGACAACGGACAGTGGGCTGTGAGTATGTGTCCCCGGCCCCAGGGGCTCTATGGCCGTGACGCCGCGATGTTGTCGATCTTGAGTGACGAGCCCGGGCCACCGCTGGGGCAGTGATCAGGCTGCCTGCGTGAGCTCCGAGATCACCATCGTCTGGGCCGACTCCGCCTACGCCGGACAGCTCGTGACCTGGGCCAAGACATACCTGAACCTGACGATCAAGATCGTCAGCCGCCCGAAGAACACCCCGGGTTCGTCGTCCTGCCCCGCCGCTGAGTCGTCGAACGCTTCCACGCCTGGGTCATGCATGCCCGCCGACACGCCCGCGACTACGAACGGCTCATCCAGCACTCCGAGTCGCTGATCACCTGGGCCGCGATCATCCTTATGACCAGGCGTCACCCACCGAAGTTCCCGCAGAAGCGGACAGCCGACCTCCCACGAGGCACAACGCGACTGATCACCTTCGCACTGACGGTCAGCAGCCCCACCAAGAGGTCACCGGGCCCTCAAGCCGACCCAATTGTCACACCCCCACGACAGGCCAGCTGCGACAACAACCCAGCTGCTCATCAACGCTGCCACCAGCGTGACGCTCAGGGTGACGGGAGCAACTCCAGTTGCTGGAGCATGGAGAGCTGATCGACGACGTGCCAGTGCTCGACGAGCCGGCCGCCGTCCAGCCGGAAGATGTCGACTCCGGCAAAGCGGCATGATCGTCCCGTCGGGGGAATCCCCAGGAAAGTCCCGGAGTGGGTAGCACTGTTGGTCCAACGGACGACGACGCGGTCCCCCTCCGCAATGATGTCGTCAATGCTGAAGGTGGGTGCTAGCCCCTCCACGAGCATGGTCACTCGATCCTTCAGCCCCTCACGCCCCTCGCGCTGCCCGGGCAGCGGGTCGTGCTCCTGGTAGTCCATCGCGGCCAGCTCGTCCACGAGCTCCATGCGCCGCCCGTTGAGCACTTCCTCGAAAAACCGGCGTACCAGCGCCTTATTGGTCTCGGCGGACACGTAGCAATCTCCCTGTCAATGCCATTGGACGCTGCCTTCTCGTCGGCACCCATCTCCGGCGGACAGCGTCTCCGACCAGATCTCAGTGCGGCACCGCCGCCACGCCGATGCCACCTCGGCTTCACCCCACCGGCACTATGGAAGCCCTGACCGTTTCCTTCGGATCAGCGAACCCCTTCACGGACTTCTCCAGGTTCTTAATGGCTGCGTGAATGTAGCGCTTCACCGTCCTCCCAAGGCCAAGGCGCTTCCTCCGCGTGCTCCGGACTCATGTCCTGAAGGACGCACGGGGTGATGACCTGGCGCTGTGGGTCGGGAAGGTTGGCGACTAAACCATCGATACCCTCTTTGATCATTTCGTAGGCGGCGTCCGGGATACCGATGCCGGATTCCTGCTCTGGCAGTTCCTTAGGTGCTGTGTCCGTTTCGGTGAAGCTGGTGTGTGAGTGGGGTGGTGGCCCATAGACACTCTGGTCAGGAAGACGGA
>NZ_JBEPEL010000119.1:0-17377 GCF_040300825.1 Streptomyces sp. NPDC000229 | reverse complement strand
TCCGATCTGGTCCTGGCGGTGGTCGGCCGTGGTGCCTGCCGCTGGCCGACCGGGTGCTGCTCGTCGCGGTGTACTACCGTACGAACCTCATCATGCGGCAGCTCGCGCCGCTGTTCGGCGTCTCGCCGGCAACGGTGTGCCGGGTCATCCAGCGGCTGCGGCCGCTCCTGGCCATCGAGCTGGCCACCCGCTCTGCCGATGTGGTCGAGCGGTTGTGGATCGTGGACGGCACTTTGATCCCGGTCCGTGGCCGCACGGTCGGAGCCTCCTCACGCAACTACCGGTTCTCCGCGAGCGTGCAGGTCATCATTGATGCCGACACCAAGCTCGTCATCGCGGCGGCCAGGCCGGTTCCCGGGACGACCGCGGACGCGAAGGCGTGGCGGGACTCCGGCCTGGCCGAGCAAGGTGAAGGCGCGACCGTGCTGGGCGACGGGGCCTACATCAACACCGGGCTCGTCGTCCCGCACCGCAAACGCCCCGGACGGACACTCCTGGCAGGCGAGGAAGAGGACAACGCCGAGCACCGACGGGTCCGGGCCCGCGTCGAACACGCCTTCGCCCGCATGAAGCACTACAAGATCCTCCGCGACTGCCGACAGCGCGGCAACGGGCTCCACCACGCCGTCCAAGCCGTCGCCCACATGCACAACCCCGCCCTCGCCGCATGATCAGACCCGCCGCAAACCCCACCCTGACCTGCCCGAACACAGCCTTCTGCAACACGCGTTAGGGGTCGTCTTCAAAGGTGATCAAGTGATGAGGGATCATGCTTGTCGTGGTGCGCCGTCATGAGCTTTGCCGGGCGGCCCGACCTGCTCCAGTCGCGCCGCGGCTCGCTGATCCAGCGGCACTTCCCCGATCTGGTCATGGCTGCGAATCGGTTGCCGCACGGCCCGGTCCTCGACGGCGAAGTGGTGGTGTGGCGCCAGGTCGCCCAGCAGCGGTTCCCTGCATATTGCGAGGCTTGGGGATCCCCTGGGGCTGGGCATGTTCGTGTGTTCCCGGCGGGGGTGGCAGCAGTCGGGCGGCGATGGCGAGAGTGTCGTCGTTGTGGAGGGCGCTGGTGAGCATGTCTGAGGCGATGGCGCTGGGGATGATGGCGGTGGGGTGGGGCTGGTGACGGCGGGCGGCTTCGATGAGCCGTGCTTCTCCTTCGAGGGGGTCTCGGCGGCTTTCGGTGAGTCCGTCGGTGTAGAGCAGGAGGAGATCACCGGGGTGGAGGGTTGTGGTCAGGACGCGGTCGCTTCCTGGTGAGGGGTAGCCGACGCCCCGGCCGCGTACTTCGAGGTAGTGGACTGTGCGGTCGTCGCGTACGACGAGTGCCGGGGGGTGGCTTCCGTTGGCGAGGGCGAGGTGCCCGGTGGTGGGGTTGAGCCGTGCCAGGAGGAGGGTGGCCATGACGTCGTGGTCGTAGGGCCTGAGGATGGCGTCGGTGCGTGCCACGATGCTGTCCAGCGGGTGGCCTTCCAGGGCGAGGGTGCGCACGGCGTGGGTGACGGCCAGGGCGGTGCGGGTGCTGGTGACGCCGTGTCCGAGGGCGTCGACGAGGGTGATGTGGATGGTGCCGTCGGGCAGGGTGAACCAGTCGTACAGATCGCCGCCGGTGGGGGAGTCGTCGCTGGCCGGGGCGTAATGGACGGCCAGCTCGAGGCCGTCGACGTGGAGCGGTCTGGGACGCAGGGCGTCTTCCAGAGCGCGCAGCACCTGGCCGTGGGAGCGGCGCAGTGCCTGGTCGCGTTCTTCCAACTGGATGTACAGCGCCATGACGCCGCTGTTGGTCTCCGCCAGCTCCCGTTCCAGCAGGTGCAGTTCGGCGGCCAGGCCGTCGGCGTGGTTGAGTGCCGCGCGCAGTTCCTCTTCGACGAGTGCCATGTCGGACGCGGAAGGGCTCGTGGGGGTTGGCAGCGCGATTGCTGGGCCTGGGCTGAAGGCGGGAGGGGGTGGAGTGGTCCGGTTCGGTTCTGGTGGCCGTGCAGGGATGGCAAGACGCCATATGAGATCGCCGTCGGGGGTGACTTCGCCGGGCAGTGGCAGGCGCCGCATCGTGACCTGGGTGATGCTTCGCCCTAGAAAGCACAAGCGGAGCGTGAGGATGTGCGAGCCGTCGTGCCCGGTCTCCCGGGCGGAAGTCAGGGTGACAAGTCGTCCTGTGCTCAGGGGGGTGGCGCATAGATCGCTGAGGGAGAGTACGAGGCGGGCTCGCACTTCGGCTTGGAGGTGATGGGTGATCGCGATGCGGCGTACGGTGCCGCGCAAAGCGCGCAGCGTGCGGACGGTGTCGCGGGTCATACAACCCCTTACAGGGCGCCGAAGACGAGGACGGTGGCGTCGTCGCGGTATCGGCGGTGGGTGTGGGCCAGGTGCGTGGCCAGGAGTGAGGGGGGCAGGTGCAGTTGGGCGGCCGAAGGGGTGTGTGTCCAGCGGTGGTCGATGCCGTCGGTGTGCACGATGAGGCTAGTGGCGTCGTGCAGGTCGACGTGCTGGACGCGTGGGGCGGGGGCGTGGTGACCGAGGATGCCTGCCTGGCCGGTGTGCTGGCTGTGTATACCGTGAACGGAGTGAGCGGTGGCTCGGATGTTGCCGATTCCGCAGTATTCCGCGCGATTTGCGTGCATGCGCAGAGCAGCTGCGGCTGCACCACGGGTGGGGCGCAAGGCTGTGTGCAGGGCGTGAAGTATGTCGGTGAGGGGGGCTTGGGCGTGCGCATGGAAGGCGCGCAGGGCTTGGTGGGCGGCTTCGGCGGCGTGTGGCCCGTGGCCCAGGCCGTCGACCACGAGGGCTGTGTGGGTGTGGCCGTGCCGCGTGATGGCGTATCCGTCGCCGCAGTCGGCTTCTCGGGGTGCGCTCAGGCACAGGGCTCCGGCATCAGGATGTGGCCGCTGTGCACCATTGGGCTGTGCAAGGAAGGCGTGGGCGAGCGTGCCGTGCTGGGGGCTGGAGCGGATGGTGAAGCGGGTGGCTATACGGTTCACCGCGCCCAGCCCCGCGCCCAGGGTGTCGGCGGTGCTGTAGCCGTCGGTGAGGCTCAGCGGGATGTCGGCGATACCGGGCCCGTGATCGGCTGCGATGATGTCGACGCCGCCGCGCAGCGGGGCCGGCTGCAGGTAGAGGGCTCCGCCACGGGCGTGCTTGTCGATGTTGCTGGCGAGTTCGCTGGCCAGAACCGCCGCCTGCTCAGGCAGGGATCCCGTCATGCCGCATCGCCGTGCCAGGGCGCGGGCCTGGTCGGCAGCGACTTGGACAGCGCTGTGGTGGTCGAGGGGGACGTGGGTGGTGGGCCGCTGCTCCAAGGGGGTGTTCATGGCTGAGTGGTCCAACGGGTGGCGATGATGGTCGTGCCCTGCCCCTCGGCGGTGTGGATGTGGAAGTCGTCCATGAGGCGGCGCGCGCCGCCCAGGCCGTGCCCCAGGCCCGTCCCGGTGGTGTAGCCGTCGGCGAAAGCGGCGTCGAGATCGCTGATGCCTGGACCGTCGTCGGTGACCGTCAGCCGGAGGCCCCGTTTGTCTGCCTGCCGGATCAGCTCGATGGTGAGGGTGCCTCCGCCGCCGTGGATGTAGGCGTTACGGACCAGTTCGCTCGCGGCGGTGACGATACGGGTCTGGTCCACGAGGGCGAACCCGGCTTCCAGGGTGGCTGTCCGCACCGCATGGCGTGCGGTGAGAAGGTCTTCCTCGCTGCCGATCGGATGATGACTGGCCACAGGCGCACCAGTTGTCTCTCCCCCTCCACTGCCAAGTCCGTGGGCGGTGGAGCTGGTGACCGCAGGCCGTGGAGGAAGGTCTTCCATGGTGACAAGGGCGGGAGAGGGGTCATCGCCAGGGCGCATGCGCCGCCTCCCGTCCGGCCGCCTTGCTGGGTGGATTTCGCTGCCATCCCAGTGCGGCCATGCCTTGTTCCGCGTTGAGGGCGGTCTCCACGCCCGGCAGCTCAAGGCCGAGTTCCACCAAGGTGATGGCCACGGCAGGCCGCATGCCGGCCACTATGACGTGTGCGCCCAGGAGGCGGGCGGTGGTGGCCAGTTCCATCAGGATGCGGGCGACGAAGGAGTCGACGAGCTCCAGCCGGGATATGTCGATGAGAACCCCCGTGGCCCGGTCGGCGACGATGCGCTCGGTGAGCTCCTCGGTGAAGGCCATGGCGGCCTTGTCGTCCAGTTCGTCGAGCAGCCCGGTCACCAGGACGTCCCCGAGGCGCAGGATCGGTACTCCGCTGCTTGCCGGGACGGTCATCGGCCCGCCACCGGGATCGTCTGGCCGGCGGGGGCGGCGATCAGGGCGATCGCGGCTTCAAGGGCGTCGGAGAGTGTCGCGCGGGTCAGGATCGCGGACAGATCGATCCCCAGCTGTGCGATGGTCTGGGCGATGGGCGGACGGATGCCGCTGATGAAGCAGTCGGCTCCCATCAGGCGCACGGCGTTGACTGTCTGCATCAGGTGGTGGGCAACGGCCGTGTCCACGGTGGGCACACCGGTGATGTCGATGATTGCTACTCGGGCTTCCCCGCTTTCGATGGCGCCCAGCAGGTTCTCCATCACGACCTGGGTACGGGAGGTGTCGAGCGTGCCGACCAGGGGCACCCCAAGTACCCGGTCCCAGAGCTGGACCACGGGAGTCGACGTTTCGAGCAACTGCCGGCTCTGGCGCCGGATGATCTCCTCACGTCCTTCCACATAGGTGGCAAAGGACATGGCTCCGGCGGCGTCCAGGACCCGGTTGATCAGCAGAGCCGCTGAGAACAGGGAGGCGGCGTCACGCGTTTCGCGCTGGACGGCCTCCAGCAGGGCCTCCTTCAGCACCAGCACCGCCAGAGCCGTGGCCGTGGGGGCAGCCCCGCGACGGGCCCGCCGCAGCGACATCTCGATCACCGCCTGGCGCAGACCCGCGTGTGCGGTCACTACATGATCTGCCGCCAGATTCCCCTGCAATCCGGAGCTGAGCTGCTCCACCAGGGCATCAGCCTCCTCACGCAGCTCGGCCTCGGTCATCCCCGAGCCCAGCGCGGCTTGTTCCCGCTGCAGTTGCACCCAGCGGTCAGCGACGCACTCGGCTTGCCCCCGCAGCGCACTGCAGAGATGGCGCCGGGCGTCGGCCTCGTCGATATCCATCCAACCTCCACAACAGTTGTCGTCCGACAAATGTTAGCCAAGGGTAAATGACCACCGGAAGGCCCAGTGCGCATACGAGCACCCTCGCGGGGCACCAGGGGAACAAGCATCCCCACGCACGCGAAGGATCATGGGCGACAGCGAGGCGGCACAATCGCGCTCGGGCGGACCCCTCGCCCCGGTGCAGGAGCAGCACGCCGCCGACCTGGCGGCGACCCTGGTGGCTCTGTCCGAGCGGGCCGCACTGTCCGCCTCAGGCCTGCCTCGTTCGACCATACGCGCACTGAGCGCCGTACAAGAAGGCGCACAGCTGTCCCTGGGCGAGCTCAGAAGGAAGCTCGGGATCGCCCCCGCGACGGCCAGCCGTATGTGCGGGCGTCTGGAAGTTGCAGGCCTGCTGGTGAGGAAGCCGGACGCCACTGACCGCCGACGGGTGGTTGTCGAGCTCACATCAAAAGGGCGGGCTCAATTGCGCACGTCTCGGGCACAGCATCTTCGTCACATCGTCACGGTCCTGCAGATGCCGGATGGGGATATGACGGCCTTCGCGCGGGCCCTTGCGCTCTTACGCGAGGAGCTTCTCCGGCACTTCGGCACCGACAAGCCCTGACCTCGGCCTAGGGGTTTGCCAGGCCGACGGAAGTGTGACCTTGGATGCCAGGACACTGCCTCACGCCGGAGACTGCGAGCAGGCGATACGAGAGGAAAGGCGCACGTTGAACAGGGCAGCTGCGTGTCACCGGCTCCGGTTATGCGCTCTCCATTGCCCCCGCTTGCCCCGTGCCGGGTGCGGTGCCGTCTGCGGCAAAGCGGAAGGCGACCAGCCCTTGTATAAGTGCCGCCCTGGTGGCCGGCGACATGGAAGAGGTGACCTCCCACAAGGCCGACTCACGTCGGGCCCGCAGGTCGGCGAGGCAGGCCGCCCCCGGCCTGTCAGGCGCAGTTCCACCTCGCGGCGACTGGCTGAGCTCGGCGAACGCGCGACAAACCAGAGGGCCTCGAGGCGGTCGCACATCCTGCTGACGGACGAAGGCGTCGACCCGAGCACCTCGCCCAGCCCTCTCAGATTGCTGCCCTCCTGGCGATCGAGAACGTACAGAGCCTTCAGCTGCGACGCTGAGACAGGGCTGTCGTCACCGCATCTCTGTTCTGGCCCCAGAGCACCTCAAGCAGATCCACTACCTCCCGGGCCGCCCGTGCGGCAACATCCCGGCTATCGCAGGAGGAGCTTTGGGAACAAGTGGCTGCCAACGTGACACTCGACAGTCCGGCCAGGCGCTGCGGCATAGAGTCCGTCTCCTTCCCTTTGCTTCCATCTTCCCGAATGGGCGGTAACCCACGGTGGGCAGAACCGGGGTCGAGCGTGCGCTGCGCAAAGCAGAGCCACACGCTCTTCTGAAAGCGGCGCAAGACACGATCACCGAAAATTTCGCGGCGATCGACGTCGACCTCCTCATGGCGGACTACGCGATGACCATACTGCAGCCGGTCTACGCGCTCCCCTACACCACCGAGCCGATTTCGGTAAACTCCGGCGCCCCTGGCCGCGCTTTCGGTTCCCAGCAGCCCTACGCCGAGCCCGACCGGCACACCTCCCAAGTGAGGCTGCACCTGCCGGTCAGCGTACGCGGAGACCGCTTGGGCGTACTGACCGTTCGCCTGCCGGCCGACCGATACACCCCTCAATCAGGCCAAGAACTACAAGACATCGCCGAAATCCTCGGCCACGCCATCCTCGTCGCTGAACGGGACGCCGACCTGTATCTCCAGGCCCGCAGAGCTAGAGCGTGTCTCCTTGATGGGTGGGTCAGTTGATCGGATTTGTCTGTCCGGTTAGTGATCACTGATGCGATGTGGGACCGGATCGAGCCGCTGATGCCGGCCGATCCGGTCCGTGGACGACGGTGGGCCGACCACCGCCGAACCCTGGAAGCCAGCGCGTGGAAGTACCGCACCTGCTCGCCCTGGCGCGACCTGCCTGAAGAGCTCAGACCCTTTCAGACCGCACACAAACGCCTGATCAGGTGGGCCGTGGATGGCACATGGGAACGGATTCCCGCGGCTGTCCTTGCAGTGGCGGATGCCGGCGACGACGTGGGCTGGACAGTCTCGGTGGACTCCACTGTCTGCCGGGCTCACCAGCATTCGGCCGGAGCCAGGAAAAAGGGGGCGCCCGGCCGCTCCGAGCCCGAGGATCACGCACTCGGACGCTCCCGCGGTGGCTTGAGCACGAAGGTCCACCTGGCCAGTGACAGCCGGGCACGGCCTCTGTCCATCCACGTCACCGCAAGCCAGGCCGGTGACGCGCCGGCCTTCGAGGCGGTCATGACCGGAATCCGGATCCCGCGAAGCGGACTCGGCCATCCAAGAACCCGCCCTGCGGTCGTCCTTGCGGATCGCGCCTACTCTTCCCGCGCGATCCGTGGGCACCTCCGTCGACGCGGCATCCGTGCCGTCATCCCGCAGCCCGCCGACCAGATCGGCCACCGTCTGCGGCGAGCCGCGCCGGAGGCCGCCCGCCCCGCTTCGACGCTGAGACATACAAGGAGCGCAATGCCGTCGAGCGGTGCATCGCCCGACTCAAGCAGTGGCGTGGCCTCGCAATGCGGACGGACAAACTCGCCATCGTTTACCAGGCCGCACTCCACCTTGCTGCCATCCTCATCTGGAGCCGGCGCTGACAAGGCGTCCGAAGGGTTCGTCAGGCCAGGGCACATGGACGACGAGCCAGTTCTGCTCTCCGTCAAAGATGCCAGCCAGGAGGTCGTGGCTGTCGATCACCTCAGAGATGCCCCGGATCTCGATCCTGTCCGACCACGCGTCCAGGTTCGGCCGAACCACGCTGGCAGCCCGCACGGCTCGCTTACCGCCAAGCGAATGCCGTAGTCGTTGATCGCCTGCCACCGCAGCGGCAGCAGCTCGACGTAGTCGTCTGCCGACAACGGCACGGGCACATGCCCCGTCACCGCCACCAAAGCTGCCCACATTTCGTTGGGTGAGACGGCGACCTGCGGCATCATCGGGTGCCGCAGCGCCTCGTGCCGGCGCTCCTGCCACCCGCAGATGACCCACTCGTCCAGCAACTCCTGCAGTTGCGCCAGGCCCCAGCACGCATCCCGCCCCGCGGCCACGCCCCTCTGGGAGACATCCGAGCCGGTATGGCCCGGCAGGTACTGGCTGAACCCGTCGGCGATGGCACGGAAGGTCCGCTCCACGTTCCCCTTGGCCGGGCCGTTCGCCGGCGGCACCGGCTGCACCGACACCCCCAGGCTCTCGCACGCCGAGACGAACGAACCCGACACATACACCCGGCCCTGGTCCACCACCACTGTCACCGGCATGATCACCGGCCGGGCAGCCGCCCCCTCGAGCCGTGCGTCCAACGCGATCAGCCGCTCGTAGGGGATGACCGACCGCTGCATCGACAGCGCCGCGTCCCACCCCGGCCGCATCGCCGTCGGCACCACCATCTGCGCCAACAGCAGCGCCGCATCCACTGACGTCGTGCCCACCGGCCGCAGCACCGCAGCACAGATGCTGCGTGTCGCCACGTCCAGCGCGATGCTCAGCTCAAGACGGCCGGTCACACCGTCGTCCAGCACCGCCAGGACATCCAGCGGCGTGCTGTCCAGCATCACCAGCTCACCCGGGCGCAGTGCCACCGTCGGCGTGAACGGAGGTGCCGGCCGCGACGCATGCCACCGCCGCTGCGCCGCCGTCCCCAAAAGGCCCTGCCCGTCGGCCACCGCGTGCACCAGCCGGTTGAACGTCGACGCCGGAGGCAGAGCCACCACCCCTGCGCCGTACTCCTGATCCAGCAGCCACCCCACCCGGCAGCGCAGCCGTACCAGCGTGCCCGTCATCCTCGCCCGGGCTAGCGCCGGCACCTGGCAGCGGCTCGCTCCGATAGTCGACCCCGCCCCCAAGAGCAGCCCGCTCCCGGGCCGCGTCCACGTTGTCCAGGATGGCGACGCCCACCCGGCCCAGGCGGTGCTGATGACCGACGCCGAAGCCGCCGACTGGCTCACCACCACGGCGGCCGGGCAGATCTGATCCCAACACGCCACGGGCCCCGGGGGGATCAGCAATGGCGTCCCCGGGGCACGGCTCGGGGGGTCGCACCGTCCAACGACGCTGCGACCCCCTTCGTCACGCGGTGGCTGGCTGCGGCTCGGTAGTCAGTCGCCTACGTGGTCGTCGTCGGCGGGCCGCGTCCTCTGTCCCTGTTGCGCGGGTTTCCGAGGCATCCGATGAGTCCGACTGCTCGACCCCTTCATCAACGGGTTCGTCGCGGCCGCTTGGCTGGTGCAAGTCGACGGCGAGGTCCAGCTTGGGCATCGAGGCCGCCACCTGGCGGGCGGCTCGTTGCAGTGGGCTGTCGATCAGTTTCAACTGGTCGGCAGCCATCTGCCGAGCGAGGCGCTGCACTGGACCATCGATCAGCGCAGCCTGCCGAGCGGCGACCTGTAGGGCGAGCTGGTTGGTGGCCGTGTCGAGTTTCGCGAGGGTGGGCGCAAGCTGTTCGGCGAGCAGGCGTTCAGCCGGGGTCTGAACAGCCAGAGCCCTGCGCTTGGCACTCGCCACGATGTCAGCGACCTGCTTCCTGAGCGCCTGCAGAATTCTCATGCACGACTCGTCACCGGTGTCAGGTGGTGAGGGCTCCTCCGAGGTGAGCAGAGTCGGAGCCGCGTCGTCGCGAGCGGAGAACAGAACCTTCATCGACCAAACACACGCGATGTAGCCGACCGGTGCCTCCACCTCGTCGACAGCGGGCCCGTATAGCAACCATTGCGCGTTGGCCGTGTACCAGACGTCTCTCTCGATCTCGTGGCCCGTGACGTCCGTGACGCTGAGCAGCTCCACCTCGGACCGGGCGAGCCGCGCGTACCACTCCTCCGTCGTTTCTCCGTCACCAAGGCCGACGAAGCCGGTGAGCGAACTGAGATCCATCGCCGTCTGCGCCACCCGGTCCCGAACGGACGCCGACTTCAGCAGTTCGGCTGCGGCAGCTTCCGCGTCTGCCCCAGAGTTGGATCGGGCCGCTGGATTGGCCGGTCAGGCGGGCTCGGGCGTGGTAGTGAGGCGGGCGTTCATCGCGGCCTCGATGCTGGGGTAGGACGGCATGACGGTGCTCAGGCCGGTCAGCTCGAGCATTCGGCATAGGCGGTCGGGCACGGCGGCCAGGGTCAGGGAGCCGTTTGCGGTCATCGCGCAGCGCATGATGCCGATCAGGGCGTTGAAGCCGGAGGAGTCGCAGAAGGTGATCCCGGTCAGGTCCAGGATCAGGTGCGGGTGTCCTTGGGCGATGACGTCGAGTGCTCCTTTGCGCAAGGCGGGAGCGGTGTGTGTGTCGATCTCTCCGTCGACGCAGAGGGCTGCCAGGTGTCCGTCGGTGTGGGTGGTGGTGAGGGTGAGGTCGTCGGTCACGGGTCAGTGCTCTGGTCGGCGCGGGCGGCGCCAGCGGCGGGCGTGGCCAGGGTGCGGGCCGTCGATGCGGCGGCCGGCTGCTCAGTGGCCGGTGCCAGGGGTACGGACAGCGCGAGTAGGGCGACGTCGTCACCGGGTGCGGTGGGCAGGTCGGTGATGAGGGCGATGGTGTCTTCGATCAGGCGGCCGGCGTCCGGGGTGGTGCGGGTGGTGAGGAAGGCGGCCACGCCTTCCTCACCCAGCATGGTCCCGTCCGGCAGGCGGGCCTCGGTGAGCCCGTCGGTGTAGAGCAGCAGGCCGTGGCCCGGGGCGAGATGGAAGGTGTGGGAGGCGAACTGGGCGCCTTCCAGTGCGCCCACGAGCATGCCGCCCCTGGGGCGTATCCCGTTCACTACCATCGCGCCGTCGTCCTCGTGCTGTATGTGGAAGGCGGGGGGATGGCCTCCCGTGGCCACGGTCACGGTGAAACCGCCGCCCGGGGCGGGCTGCAGGGTGCCGAAGACGCAGGTGCAGAACCGGCTGCCCATCGAGGGGTCGAGCAGCAGGGCGCTGTTGAGGGCGTCGAGGACTTCGGTGGGTTTGTCATGGTGCTGGGCGGCTGCGCGCAGGGTGTAGCGGGTCAGTGAGGTGACGGCGGCGGCTTCGGCGCCCTTGCCGCACACGTCCCCGAGGAAGAACGCCCAGCGCTGTCCGCCCAGGGAGAAGACGTCGTAGAAGTCACCGCCGACGTCCCGGGGCGAGTCGGTCTGGTAGTGGCAGGCCAGCTCCAGCCCCGGAACCGGTGGCAGCGCAGGAGGCAACAGGGTGCGCTGGAGGGTGGTGGCGAACGCGGTGATCGCCTCTGTGTCCCGCTCGGCCCGCGCCCGCGCCTCCTCCTCCGCCTTGCGGCGTTCCTGCTCCTCGCGCAGCAGCCGCAGACCCGAAAGCCGCAGCTCCATGGCGTCCAGGACCACCGCGGCCAGGTCGGCCAGGGTTTCGGTGTCGGCCTCGGTGATCAGACGCGGTTTGGTATCCAGGATGTTGACCGTGCCCAGCCGGTGGCCGTCAGCGGTGATGATCGGCGCCGCCGCGTAGAACCGCACCCCCAAAGGACCGGTTACCAGCGGATTGGTGCAGGCGGTCGGATCCGAAAGGGTGTCGGGGATCACCAGCGCGTCATCGCGTAGGATCGCCGACCCGCACAGTCCCGGGTCCCGGCCGATCTGCGTGACCCCTTCCAGGCCGTGAATGGCCTTGAACCAGATCCGGTCGGCGTCGACGATCGTCACGCTGGCCACGGGGACATCGAACAGGCGGGCGGCCATCGCCGCGACCCGGTCGAAAGCCCCATCGGGCGGGGTGTCGAGGATGTCGTAGCGGCGCACAGCCTCCATCCGCGCCGCCTCCACCTCGGCCGGCGGTACCCGCCTCAGCCGCGGCTCACCCGGCGAAGCCTCAGGGGCACTCGACATCACTCAGCTCCTGTCCTCCGCGACGGAACCGGTCCCAGCGCCCAGTCCTCGACCACCGACCCTACGACAGCAGCGAAACCCGCCTCTGCCCCCCGCGCATCAACCCCTCATCCACGCTGCATCTCCTCATGAACACGCCAACATCCAGCAATCTTCAAGACCCTGCCGGTCCGACATCGATGGCAATCGGTCCACATCCGATGTCACAGGACAATCACGATGCGGTCACGGCGGAGAGGTTCTTCAAGGCCGGCGTCACGCGAGAGCCGAAAACCGCACCTGTAGAAGGTGACCGGCGGGATAGGCCCGCCCCACCTTTCAGGAGCGCCCTGTGGCGAGCACCGCAGACGAGCCCGAGCAGCCCCTTGACCGGGGGGGAGCAGCCCCCCTCCGTGGACCCTCCATCACCCCCTCCGCGCCCCGTCATCATGGGCCGGACGTTTTTGCAGGTCAGGCCCGGCGGGGGAGAGGGCCTCGGAGCGCCGACAACCCTCTCGCCTCAAGGCGTCCTACTCATAGGAAGAACTCGACGGGGCCCCGGCGGAGGGAGCTGCTGCAGGCGCTGGGGATTTTCCAGAGGGCGACGCCCGATCAGTTGTGGAAGCTGCCCCGGCCGGACAACCAGCACGACAAGCTCGTACGGGACACCCTTCTGGATCTTCAGGACCACCAGCTGGTGAGGATCGAGTTGGTACGGGAGGACCAACGGCAGGTGTGGGTGCTGACCAAGCGCGGACACGGCGAGGCGAAGAAGCTGCTGGAGCCGAAGGGCATACGGGTCTCGGCGCTGCGTGAGGAGAAGTACGACCCGGTCACCGGGGAGCTGCTCGGCGCCAGCTACGACGACCACTCCGCGGCGGTCACTACGACGGCCGCCGAACTTCGCCGTGCCGGGACCGGGCACCGGCTCGGCTTCGCCACCGAGATTCCGCACCGGCTCGCGGACGGGTACGTCCAGCGGGCGGACCTGGTGGTGCGGGCGCCGGAGGCCGGGGTGCCGGTGATGCTGCTGGAGATCGACCGCCGTACCGAGGACGCGCACGACCTGGTGCACAAGCTGCGCCGGTACTGGCAGTGGGGCCGGCTGCTGGCACCGGACGCGGACAGGCTCACTGTGGACCTGGTCCGCTCCCGGCCGGGCGCGATCGAGGATGTCGGCCATGAGAAGCGGCTGTGGCGCCGGGTCCCGCACCGCCTCGGGTAACGACTCCAGCAAGCCCAGAGGCGGAACCCCCGACAACCGCGGAGCCTCCAGGACCTCGAAGTCCGCGCCGGTGAACAGCAACGACAACAGCAGCGCCGCTACCACGCCGTCCTCGGCGACCAGCCGCACCTGACCGCCGACGAGAGCGGCCACTGTCCAGGTCCGCCCCTCGAACCGCACCCGGCATCCCAGCCCCACCACCGGCCCGCCAGCCACACCACCGCCCGCGCTCATCCCGGCTCCCCCACCCACACCGGCATCCGTCCATGCATCGGAACGCCCAAATCCGCCACCAGTCGACCTGTCCACAAGGCATGGAACAGCGCGGGAAACACCCGTATCGGATCCCCGATCCGGCACACGCCCTCCCCCAGCGGCGCGGGCTCGCCGAACGCTTCCCACAACGCCGCCGCCAGCTGCACTCCACCGTGATGCCGCGGATGCCGGTATCCGGACAGCCAGGTCACGTTGCGCCGGTAGACCAGGTCCACCGGCCCGAGCATCCAGTACCGCCAGCCCACCGCGGCACACATCCGTTCGACCACCGACGCCAGGTACTGCTGCCGCTGCGAGAGTTCCGTCCTCGCGGTGCAGTCCGCCAGCACCGCCTGCCCGCTGGCCAGCCGGAGCATCAATTGCGGGGCATGCACCCGTACCCCGCCTTCCTCACGCCAGCGCAGCACAAGCGGCCGGGCGGCCAAACCACGGACGCGCCGGTCGCGGTCGAGTAGCGTCACGTGCAGCCGCATCGACGCGCACCCGTAGTGCACCAGCCGCCCGGTGGTCGACGACCACCACCATCCCGGCGCCAGGTGCTTGCCTGGCCGGACAGGGAATGGTCTCAGCGGTGGGCACTCTTCGAACGCCACCCCGGCGGCAGCCGCCGGCCAACTCGAACACCCCACCGTTCCGCCGGAAGACAGGAACAGCACGTCTACCAACTCGTCTGCCCTGTCCTCGCGTCATCGCGACCTGCAGTCCGCACACAGACCTGAACGGCTTATCGGTCCATCGGGTGTGGGAAAAGCGGTCGGCAAACGCCGCACCGCACCCAGGACAGAAGGCGGGCTGAGCCGCCCCAAGCCCTCTCGACCACCATGGCGTTGTGGCCGACCCTTGGCGCGATGTTCTGGTGTCAGGGAGTCTTAGATGCTCGCTGCTGCCCAGTCGAGTCCAAGCGCAGCCAGCGTCTGGAGTCTGTCAGCAGTGAGCTTCCCTCGCCTCGATTTCGTATTCGACAGAAATAGCCCCAGCTTCACCTGAGTCCCATCAGGCAAAACCTCGATGTGAGAGCGGCTGACAGGCCCCACAGCACCCTCTCGCGCTTTGTACTGCGTCAGAGCCGCGACACCCCGTTCGAACGCGCCAGAGACAGCCTTGGAGGCATTAGCAGTTCCTGTCGGTTCCGAGGCAGGCGGGACAACACCGACAGCTTCCAGGCGCTCGCGCTGGCCCTGCGTCAGGCCGACCCAGATTTCGGGTCTTTGCTGCCTGGCCAGCCACTTCCCCACGTCCATCCCGTGTACGGTGACGCCCGGCGTGACGATCGAGGGGTCGCTCTCTTCGCGCACCAGCTCACGTAGGGCGGCGTAGTGCCGCTGCCAGTCGGCCGGCCAGGCCGGGTTCCAGTCCGGGTCCACGGCCTCCAGCGCGGCCTTCCACTCAGGGTGTCCATCCAGCGCACCCGGGCGGCGGAGGTTGGACAACCACTGCCCCACAAACCGATCCAGCACCTTGGCGGACCGCGGTGCGCACAGCGTCCAGTGCTCCTCGTAGTACGCCTTCGCCGCCTCCAGGTTCTCCTGGAACCGCTCATCCGCCAGGCTCCAGACCATGCCCAGCTTCTCCAGCCGCCGGGCGCGCAGACCGGTCATCTGCCCCGCCCCGTACGCCCTTCGCTGCTCCGCGACCCACTGCCCAAGGGGGTAGGCGCCCTCCTTGTGCCCGTACGGCACTCTGGCGTGGCCCTCGCGCTCGGCGTACTGCTTGAGCTTTGCCCAGCCGCGCGCCCAGTCCTGCTTCTCGGTGTCGATCACGTTGAAGCTGACCCACTCCGCGACCATCACCGGGTCACGCGGGGCGGCAAAACGCAGCAGCAGACGGGATTCTTCCCCACCTTCCTCGGGCGACGGGCCGATGTATTCGGACGGCTGCACCACGTCCTTCTGCGGCTCCTGCGGAATGGCGAGCAGTTCCACGGCCTCTTCATCGTGAGCCCGCAGACCTTCAAGGACCTTCACCAACGGGCGATACGATCCCGAGGTGAACATGTCCTCCGGCTTCTCTCCCGGCTGGAGGAATACCGGCACGATCAGCGAGGCCAACTTCCCCTCACCGGGCTTCTGCCGCAAAGCGCGCCCGATGGCCTGGACGATGTCGTGCGGCGCCCCCTTGGGGTCCAGCAGCGCCACCGAGTCCACGGCCCTGATATCCACGCCCTCACCCAGGACACGACAGTTCGAAAGCACCGCCCGCCGCGCGGTGGAGCCGAACCCGGCCAGGACCTCCCGCCGACGCTCGCCGGAGTGCTCGCCGCACAACCAGTCCGCCCAGATCCGCTTCGGGTACCTCTCCGGCTCGTTCGCGTGCAGCTTCGCCGCCACCCGCTCCAGGCCCTCCGCGTACGCCTGTGCCTCCATCGTCCGGTGGTGGAAGGTGATGCACGTCTGGAGCCCGTGCTGCGCCATGGTGTGCAGCAGCGCGGCCTGGAGCGCCCCCATGCGCTGCCCGCGGACCTCTTCGGTGTGCCGGTCATCGCCCATCAGCCGCTCCGGGGTGACGACGGGGTCCTGGAGCTCCAGCACGATGATCTGGTACCGCGCCAGCAGACCGCGCGAGACGGCCGACGCCAGGCTGAGCTTGTACAGCACGGACCCGAAGACCTTCTCGTCATCCATCGAGGCCGCCATCTCACGCGGCAGCGGGTCCCGCACCCCCTCCGCAACCTCCCGGTTGAGCCGCTCTTCCCAGATCCGCGGCGTCGCCGTGAGGTACAACCGCCGGTACGCCGGGATGACGGTCTGGTCATGGATGTCCGCCCACGCCTTACCCATCGAACCCGACGTCCGGTGCGCCTCATCAACCACCGCCAGGTCCACCGGATCCAACTTCTGGCCGAAGGCACCTTCGAACGCCTCCGCCAGCACGCCCAGGGACGCGTACGTCGCGTAGATGGTGACGGGCCCGGAGCCGTGCCACAGCGCCAGCTGCACGGGGTTCGTAGTGGAGCGCACCTTCAGACTCCACAGCTCCGGGTCGTCCTGGAGCGAGCAGACGGCAACCGCCGGCCCCTTGTGCCCAGCGTTGTGCCACGCCTTCACCGTCTGTGCCAGGAGATCCAGCGTCGGCACCAAAACGAGAATGCGCCCCTTGGGAACAAGCCGCTTAGCCGACGCCGCAGCAATAATCGTCTTCCCCGTGCCACACGCGGCGTGCACCTGCCCGCGCAAGCCATTCCAGGGAATGCCGCCCGGCGGGATATCGAAGCCGCGCACAATGGCGGCAACGGCCTCGACCTGATGGTCACGCAGTTTCACGGCCATGCCCCGTGTTTCTCCTTTTCGCGGAATGTGTCGCGTAATCAGAAAGGGAACCCCGCGCGAGGTTCGCGGCCTGGGGGGTGTGGTGTTTGTTCCCAGACTCTACACAGGCTGCCAGAGTGATGCATCACCCGTGCTCCAACTTCACCCCGCGAGAGTGATACATGACCCTATCTAGCCCATGAGGGCCGGTTGAGCTGTATGCTGGCGGGGTATCGGCGAACATGTCGGAGCGAGTTGGAGAGTGAGGGAGGGGTCCGGGTGGAGCGCAGCGGAACCCGTCACTGCGGTGGGGCCGGCACCCCGACAGGCCGACGGTTCGTTACATCCGTTCCGAGGGTGGGGGCTAGGAATCCCAAGCCCTACACAGGCGCGAGCGTGATGCACCCTCCCCTTGCCGCCAGCCTCGGCACCCGCGCTTGCGCGGGTGCTCCTAATTCGCGCTTGCGCGAATTAGCACTCTTTCAGAATTCCGCTTGCGGAATTCAATTCCCGCGCTTGCGCGGGAATTTGGCGGAGCGTCAGCGGAGCCGTCACTACCGCGCGGCTTGCCGCGCGGTATCCCGCTCCGCGGGCATGGGTGGTTCTCCGCCACAAGGGGAGCAGGAAGAAAATATCCTGCCGACCCCCCGCCACGACCGCTGTTATT
>NZ_JBEPEL010000118.1:0-17917 GCF_040300825.1 Streptomyces sp. NPDC000229 | reverse complement strand
CCCTTCGGCGGGCCGTGCGGTGGTCCCTTCCGCGCCGTGTGCCCGAGACCCTTCACCGGGGTTCGCTCCGGCCGCCCCCGCCGCTCCCGTCACGCCCGCCCCCGCTGCCGCACAGCCCGCGGAGGACGGCGCGTACGTGACGCCGCTGGTCCGCAAGCTCGCCGCCGAGAACGGTGTCGACCTGGCGTCCGTCAAGGGCACCGGCGTCGGTGGCCGTATCCGCAAGCAGGACGTCATCGCCGCCGCCGAGGCCGCGAAGGCCGCCGCCGCTGCCCCGGCTCCCGCCGCGGCCGCCCCGGCCGCCGCCAAGGCCCCGGCTCTGGAGACGTCCCCGCTGCGCGGCCAGACGGTCAAGATGACCCGCATGCGCAAGGTCATCGGCGACAACATGATGAAGGCGCTGCACTCGCAGGCCCAGCTGACGTCGGTCGTCGAGGTCGACATCACCAAGCTGATGAAGCTGCGGGGCCGCGCCAAGGACGCCTTCGCCGCCCGCGAGGGCGTCAAGCTCTCCCCGATGCCGTTCTTCGTCAAGGCGGCCGCCCAGGCGCTGAAGGCCCACCCGGTCATCAACGCCCGGATCAACGAGGACGAGGGCACGATCACGTACTTCGACTCGGAGAACATCGGCATCGCCGTGGACGCCGAGAAGGGTCTGATGACCCCGGTCATCAAGGGCGCGGGCGACCTGAACATCGCCGGCATCGCCAAGAAGACCGCGGAGCTGGCGGGCAAGGCCCGTGGCGGCGGCCTGACCCCGGACGACATGTCCGGCGCCACCTTCACGATCAGCAACACCGGCTCGCGCGGTGCGCTGTTCGACACGGTCATCGTGCCGCCGAACCAGGCCGCCATCCTGGGCATCGGTGCCACCGTCAAGCGCCCGGTGGTCATCAACCACCCGGACCTGGGCGAGACCATCGCGGTGCGCGACATGACGTACCTGTCGCTCTCCTACGACCACCGCCTGGTGGACGGCGCCGACGCGGCCCGCTACCTGACGGCGGTCAAGGCGATCCTGGAGGCCGGCGAGTTCGAGGTCGACCTCGGCCTGTGACCTTCTGAGGCACCCGACAGCGGCGCCCCCGGCCGGAGCACCTCCGGCCGGGGGCGCCGTCGTCATGTGATCACGAGTGACAGGCGTCTCCCGTACGGGGCAGCCGTACGGGCTGACCGGGCGGAATAATGGCCAGCGACCGCCGCAGCAGCGAAGGAGCCCCCATGACCCCGCCCGTCGTCCACTCGCTGCGCGAGCAGATCCGCGAGCACATCGTGGAGGGCATCGTCAGCGGCCGCTGGAAGCCGGGCGAGCGGATCGTCGAGCGGCGCATCGCCACCGAGCTGGCGGTCAGCCAGACGCCCGTACGCGAGGCGCTGCGCGAGCTGGAGAGCCTGCGGCTGATCGAGTCGGCGCCCAACAAGGGCGTACGGGTGCGCAACCTGACCGCGGCCGACCTGGAGGAGAGCTACCCGGTGCGGGCCGGTCTGGAGCAGATCGCCGCCGAGCTGGCGGCCGACCGGCTGGGAGAGGACTGTTCGGCCCTGGAGCCGCACGTGGCGGCCCTGTACGAGGCGGACGCGCGGGCGGACGGCACGGCGCAGGTGCGGCACACGGTGGGCTTCCACCGGGAGCTGGTGCGGGCGGCGCACAACAGCGTGCTGCTGCACACCTGGGAGGGCCTCGGCATCGAGGTCTTCACGGCACTGTCGATCCGCTGGCTCGGCACCGTGCAGAAGTCGTACGCGGAGGAGCACGAGGAACTCGTGCAGGCCTTCCGCCGCGGCGACCCCCGGATCGGGGTCCTGGTGAAGGAACACGTCCTCGGCTGCGCCCCGCGCGCCTGACTCCACGCCGGGGCGCACGCCCCCGCTCATCGGGTGGCGCGAGCGCTCATTCGCTGCGTCCACCTGCGAAAACAAGGCACCGGGTGCCCGTTTTCGTGGCACCGAATGCCGACTTTGGGCTCTGGGGAAAGATTTTCCCCTCAACACTTTGATCGATCATCGATCACAGTCGTACAGTCGTCCGCGGACTTCAACAGAGGTCCCCTCGCCCTGTCCTGCCAAGACCAAGGGCTCCACACCCCTTCGACTCCGGAAGGCGGCGACTATGACCGACCCCACCCGCATCCAGCCGAGCGAGCTCGACCAGCTGCCGGACCGCGACCCCGAGGAGACCGCCGAGTGGCAGGCGTCCCTCGACGCCGTCGCCAAGGCGGCCGGGCCGCACCGCGCCGCGTACCTGATGCGACGCACCCTGGAGCGCGCCGAGGGCGCCGGTCTCGCGCTGCCCAAGCTGCTCGAAACCGACTACGTCAACACCATCCCCACCGCCGCCGAGCCCGCCTTCGGCTTCGACGGCGACGAGGAGATGGAAGCGAAGATCACCGCCTGGAACCGCTGGAACGCGGCCGCCATGGTCTCCCGCGGCTCCAAGTACGGCGTCGGCGGCCACATCGCCACCTTCGCCTCCGCCGCCTGGCTCTACGAGACCGGCTTCAACCACTTCTTCCGCGGCAAGGAGCAGGACGGCTCCGGCGACCAGCTCTACATCCAGGGCCACGCCTCGCCCGGCATCTACGCCCGCGCCTTCCTCGACGGACGGCTCAGCGAGCAGCACCTGGACAACTTCCGCCAGGAGACCGGCGGCAACGGCCTGCCGTCCTACCCGCACCCCCGCCGCCTGCCCTGGCTGTGGGAGTTCCCGACGGTGTCCATGGGTCTCGGCCCGCTGTCGGCGATCTACCAGGCGCGGTTCAACCGCTACCTGACCAACCGCAACATCAAGGACGTCTCGAACTCCCACGTGTGGGCGTTCCTCGGCGACGGCGAGATGGACGAGCCCGAGTCGACGGCGGCCCTCGCGCTCGCCGCCCGTGAGGAGCTCGACAACCTCACCTTCGTCATCAACTGCAACCTCCAGCGTCTCGACGGCCCGGTCCGCGCCAACTTCAAGATCGTGCAGGAGCTGGAGGCCCAGTTCCGCGGCGCCGGCTGGAACGTCGTGAAGTCGCTGTGGGGCAACGCCTGGGACGAGCTGTTCCAGCTGGACACCACGGGCGCGCTGGTACGCCGGCTGCGCGAGGTACCGGACGCGCAGATCCAGACGTACCAGACCCGCGACGCCGCCTACATCCGCGAGGACTTCTTCGGCAAGGACCCCGCGCTCGTCGAGATGGCGAAGCTGCTGTCCGACGACAAGATCATCGAGTGCTTCCAGTACTCCCGCGGCGGCCACGAGCCCCGCAAGGTGTACGCGGCGTACAAGGCGGCCCTGGAGCACAAGGGCGCCCCGACGGTGATCCTCGCCCAGACGGTGAAGGGCTTCACCCTCGGCAAGGGCTTCGAGTCCAAGAACGCCAACCACCAGATGAAGAAGCTCTCGGTGGACGAGTTCAAGGGCATGCGGGACCTGCTGGGCCTGCCGATCTCCGACAGCCAGTTCATCGACGGCCAGGTGCCCTACGGCCACCCCGGCGCGGACTCCCCCGAGGTCCGCTACCTCCAGGAGCGCCGCGCGGCCCTCGGCGGCCCCGCCCCGGCGCGCCGCATGCACGCGCTGGACCCGCTGCCGGCCCCGGCCGACAAGACGTTCGCCGCGTTCGACAAGGGCTCCGGCCAGCAGTCGGTCGCGACGACCATGGCGTTCGTCCGCCTGGTGAAGGACCTGATCCGCGACAAGCAGACCGGCAAGCGCTGGGTGCCGATCGTCCCGGACGAGGCCCGCACCTTCGGTATGGAGTCGCTGTTCCCGTCGCTCGGCATCTACTCGCCGAAGGGCCAGACGTACGAGCCGGTCGACCGCGACCAGCTGATGTACTACCGCGAGGCCAAGGACGGCCAGATCCTCAACGAGGGCATCACCGAGGCCGGCTCGATGGCCGACTTCATCGCCGCGTCGACCGCGTACTCCACGCACGGCGAGCAGATGATCCCGTTCTACATCTTCTACTCGATGTTCGGCTGGCAGCGGACCGCCGACCAGATGTGGCAGCTCGGCGACCAGCTCGGCCGCGGCTTCCTCGTCGGCGCGACGGCCGGCCGCACCACGCTGACCGGCGAGGGCCTCCAGCACGCCGACGGCCACTCCCCCGTCATCGCGGCGACCAACCCCGCGGCACTGACGTACGACCCGGCGTTCGCGTACGAGGTCGCGGTGATCGTCAAGGACGGTCTGCGCCGGATGTATGGCGAGACGGCCCCGGGCGAGGACCCGAACGTCTTCTACTACCTGACCGTCTACAACGAGCCGATGCCGCAGCCGGCCAAGCCCGAGGGCGTGGACGAGGGCATCATCAAGGGCCTGTACCGCTTCAAGGAGGGCACGCCGGTCACGGCGGACGCCCCGCGCCTCCAGCTGCTGTCCTCCGGTACGGCGATCCACTGGGCGCTGAAGGCCCAGGAGCTGCTGGCCGCCGAGTGGGGTGTGACCGCCGACGTATGGTCCGCGACCTCGTGGTCGGAGCTGCGGCGCGACGCGCTGGAGGCCGACGCGGCACTGCTGCGCGGCGAGGAGCGGGTGCCGTACGTCCGCCAGGTGCTGGCCGACGCCCCCGGCCCCGTGCTGGCGGTCAGCGACTACATGCGCCAGGTCCCGGACCAGATCGCGCAGTGGGTCGAGCAGGACTACAGCTCGCTCGGCGCGGACGGCTTCGGCCTGTCGGACACGCGGGAGGCGGCCCGCCGCCACTTCGGCGTGGACGCCGAGTCGATCGTGGTCGCGGCCCTGGCCCAGCTCGCCAAGCGCGGTGAGGTCCCGGCCTCGCAGGTGAAGGACGCCCGCGAGCGCTACGGCCTGTAAGGACCAGTCGTAGGAGGCCCCCGCTTCGGCGGGGGCTTCTTGCATGATGTGGGCATGCGCGCTGCCCGGCTGATCAAAATGGTGCTCCTGCTCCAGTCCCGTCCCTCCATGACGGCCGCCGAGCTGGCGCGTGAGCTGGAGGTCTCCGAGCGCACGATCACCCGGGACGCGCTGGCCCTGTCGGAGGCCGGGGTGCCGGTGTACGCGGACCGGGGCCGGGCGGGCGGCTACCGGCTGGTCGGCGGTTACCGGACGCGGCTGACGGGGCTCGCCCGCAGCGAGGCCGAGGCGCTGTTCCTGTCCGGGGTGCCGGGCGCGCTGCGCGAGATGGGCCTGGACGACGCCGCGTCGGCGGCCCGCCTGAAGGTGTCCGCAGCGCTGATGCCGTCGCTGCGGGACGCGCCCTCCTCGGCGGCGCAGCGGTTCCACCTGGACGCGCCGGGCTGGTACCAGGAGCCGGAGACACCCGAGCTGCTGCCGGTGATCGCGGAGGCGGTGTGGGACGACCGGCTGGTCTCGGCCCGCTACCGGCGCGGGGACACCGAAGTGGAGCGGGAGCTGGCGCCGTACGGGCTCGTGCTCAAGGCGGGCGTCTGGTACGTGTGCGCCCGTGCCGGCACGTCCTTCCGCGTGTACCGGGTGGACCGGTTCACGGCCGTCGCGCTCGGCGACGAGCGTTTCGTACGGGACGAGGAGTTCGACCTGCCGGCGTTCTGGGAGGAGCGGGCGGCGGAGTTCGCCCGCTCGATCCTGCGTACGGAGGCGGTGGTGCGTCTGACGGAGGCCGGTGCGCGGGGCCTGCCGTACGTGACCGACCGGGCCGCCGCCCAGGAGGCCCTGCGGGCGGCCGGCCCGGCGGACGCGGAGGGCCGGGTGACGGTGACGGTGCCGGTGGAGTCCGACGAGGTCGCGTACAGCCAGCTCCTCCAGCTGGGGCCGGAGGCGGAGGTGCTGGCGCCGCCGTCGCTGCGGGCGCTGTTCGCCCGGGCGGCGGCGCGGATGGCGGAGCTTTACCGGTAGTCGTCGGCGGTGGCGTCCCTGCCGCCGTGCACGACGTCGATGAAGTACGCCCAGCCGTCCGGCCGCGACCCGTCGGTGTCGGTGAAGCCGTACACCTCGGCAAGCTGCCCGCTGGAGAGCGACTGGCCGTTCCACCGGTGCCGGTCGGGGTCGGCGGCGAGCGCGGCGACCGCCCGGCCCACGTACGCGGGTGATTCCGCGACGGCGAAGTGCGGGTCCTTCTTCGTCGCGTCGCGCCAGTTCTCCTCCGTGACGCCGTAGATGTCGAGCATCATCTCGGAGCGGAGGTAGCCGGGGCTCAGCGCCACCGCCGTGCCGCCGGCCTCCTTCAGGTCCTCGCCGAGGCTGAAGGCCATGCGCAGGGGGGCGTTCTTGGCGAGGTCGAAGTAGAAGTTCTCGCGGAGGCGTCCGCTGTTGTACTCGGTCGTGCCGTCCGTCATCTCGACGACCAGCCCGCCCGGGCGCCTGACGAGCAGCGGAAGCGCGCAGCTGCTGGTGATGGCGTGGCTGCGGAAGCCGAGGTCGAGGATCCGCAGGCCCTGGTCCAGGTCCGTCTCCCACATCTTCTTGCCCCAGGGGATGAGGTGGTCGCCGCCCCAGAGGCTGTTGACGAGGACGTCGAGGCGTCCCCGCTCGTCGTCGATGCGCGCGACCAGCGCGCGGACCTGGTCCGGTTCGAGGTGGTCGACCCGTACGGCGATGCCTTCGCCGCCCGCCGCCGTGACGAGCTCGGCGGTCTCCTCGATGGTCTCGGTGGGCCGGCCCACCTCGCTGACCTGCGTGCGGGTGGTGCGGCCGGTGACGTACACCGTGGCCCCGGCGGCGCCCAGCTCGACGGCGATGGCGCGGCCCGCGCCGCGGGTGGCGCCCGCGACGAGGGCGATCGTCCCGGCCAGTGGTGTGCTCTGCGTCGTGTCGTTCGTCATACGACCACAGTGCACGTCATGTACGACATCCTCTGTCCGGTTTCATTTTGGCCGCTCCGCGTGCACTGTCACCCCTGACCCAGGATGCTTGTCCCGTGATGGACGAGACGGAGTTCTGGGAGATCATCGACACGACCCGGGAGGCCGCCGAGGGCGACCCCGAGGACCACGCCGAGCTGCTCGTCGAACGGCTGCTGCAGCTCGACCCCGACTCCGTCCTGGACTTCGCCCGGCACTTCGAGGCCCGCTACAACCGCGCGTACACCTGGGACCTGTGGGGTGCGGCCGCGGTGCTGCTGGGCGGCGCGAGTGACGACGCCTTCGACTATTTCCGCTGCTGGCTGATCGGCCAGGGGCGGGAGGTGTTCGAGGGAGCGGTGCACGATCCGGACTCCCTCGCGGAGCTGCTGGAGGACTTCGACGAGGAGATCGACGGGGACGGCGAGGAGCTGGGGTACGCGGCGGACGAGGCGTACGAGCAGCTGACCGGTGCCGTCGCGCCGGACCTGGGCATCCCTCCGCAGGCCCCGGAGCCGGAGGGCACGCCGTTCGACTTCGACGACGACGCGGCGCTGGAGGAGCGCTTCCCCCGGCTCTGGGACCGTTTCGGGGTGTGATCAGCTCAGAGCGCGCCCCATGAAGACATCGTCCACGTACCGCCCGTCCAGGAAGAACTCCCCCGGCAGGACGCCCTCGACGACGAACCCCTCCGACGCGTAGAGGGTGCGTGCGGGCTTGTTGGGGCCCAGTACGCGGAGCGTGATGCGGGTGGCGCCCTGGCGGACCGCCTCGGCGCACGCGGCGCGCAGCAGGGCCCGCGCAATGCCGCGGCCGCGCGCCCACTCGGCGACGGCGAGGCCCTGGATCTGGCGCACATGCTGGTTGCAGGCGAGGCGGGTGGGAGGCACGAGGCGGATGTATCCGGCGGGGGCGCCGTCCTCCGCCTCGGCGACCAGGTAGTCCCGCGGGCGGTGGTCGGTGTCGAAGAACGGGTCGTACGGCGGCTGGGGCTTCGGCTGGACGGCGTGCAGCGGTGACCAGGTGTCCCGGTCGAGCTGTGCCAGGGCGGGGCCGTCCTCGGGCCGTGCCGGACGTATGAGCGGGGTGGTCATGCCCGACACTGTGCCACGGGTGCAGGATGGCCCCATGACACGTTCTCGTATCGCCCGGATCGCGGTCACCGGCTCGTCCGGTCTCATCGGAACGGCCCTGGTCCGCTCGCTGCGGGCCGACGGCCACGAGGTGCTCCGGCTCGTACGGCGCCCCGCGCGGTCCGGTGACGAGGTCGAGTGGGACCCCAAGCGGCAGTACGTGGACGTGGCCGGGCTGGTGGGCTGTGACGCCGTCGTCCATCTCGCGGGCGCGGGTGTCGGCGAGCGCCGCTGGAACGAGGCGTACAAGCAGGAGATCCGGGACAGCCGGGTGCTCGGCACCGCGGCGATCGCGGAGGCCGTCGCCTCCCTGGACACCCCGCCGAAGGTCCTGCTGTGCGGGACGGCGCTCGGCTACTACGGCGACACCGGTTCGCGGGCCGTGGACGAGACGGCTCCCGCGGGGGACGGTTTCCTGCCGTCGGTGTGCGTCGAGTGGGAGGAGGCCGCGGCGGCGGCGGCGGAGGCCGGGATCCGTGTCGCGTACGCCCGCACCGGGCTGGTGGTGGCGCGCGAGGGCGGGGCGTGGGGGCGGCTGTTCCCGCTCTTCCGCGCGGGGCTGGGCGGCCGCCTCGGCAACGGCGAGCAGTACTGGAGCTTCATCTCCCTGCACGACGAGGTGGCCGCGCTGCGCCACATCCTCGACACCGAGTCCCTGGCGGGGCCGGTGAACCTCACCGCCCCGGACCCGGTCACCAACCGGGAGGTCACCACCGCGATGGCCCGCGTCCTGCGCCGCCCCGCCTTCCTGCACGTCCCGGCCCCGGCGCTGCGGGTCGCGCTGGGCGACTTCGCCTCCGACGTCCTCGGCAGCCAGCGCGTGCTCCCGTCCCGGCTTCTCGACTCGGGCTTCCGCTTCGCCTTCCCCACCATCGACACGGCCATCGCCTCCGCCGCATGACCCCGGGCGGGATGCCCCCCGGCAGGCGGCCTTCGCAGCCGGACCTCAGCGCCGCCGCGCTCAGGGGTGCGGGGACGTCGGCCCCGACGTACACCACGCCCTCACCACCCGTCAGGAGGCGGGGGCCGAGCCCTCGGTCCGCGGAGCCCCGCCGCGGCTGTGCGCTTCCGCCGGCCCGCGGCGGTGGGGTGGCGTGGCGGCTGCTGGAAGCTCTCGCATCGTCCGTACAGGGGAACAGAAGACCGGGAGGAAGGCGCCGGCCAGGCAGATCGCGCCCGCCCAGACTGCCGTGCGTACGCCCGCCGTTTGTCCGAGAACGCCGCCGAGGGCGGAGCCGATGGCCAGGGCACCGGTGAGCAGGAACCGGAAGGTGGCGTTCATGCGGCCGAGGAGCGGGTCGGGGGTCAAGTGCTGACGCAGGGTGACACCGAGGACGTTGTCGATGCCCGTCTTGGTCATGGCCGCGAGCCACCCGGCGCCGGCCACCCACAGCCACGGTCCGTCGCCGACCAGCCCGATGGCGAGGGCGGCGGGGGCGAACCCGAGCCCGGCCCATCCCAGGGTGCGACCGTGACCGAGGCGGGTGGCGAGGGGGCGGGCGAAGCGGGCGCCGAGCAGGATGCCCACGCCGCCGGCTGCCCAGTACGCCCCGAGCGCTCCCGCGGGCAGACGCAGTTCGCGGGTGAACAGCACCGGCAGCACGGCGTTGATCATCTGTGCGCCCAGGTTGGCGAGGGCCGCGGTGAGCGCCAGCGCGCGCAGCTCGCGGCTGCCGAGGACGTGGCGCAGCCCTTCCGCCACCTCGGCCCGCAGTCGTCGCCGCTCGGCCGGTCCCACCGAAGGAGCAGGCCGGTGGCGGATGCCCGTGAGGCCCAGGGCGGAGGCGAGGTAGGCGACGGCCCCGCCGAGGATCGCCACCGGAGCCGCGAAGAGCTGGACCAGGAAGCCGCCTGCGCCGCGGCCGGCGATGTTGGCTCCGGCCATCAGGCTCACGAGGGCGGCGTTTGCCGGCACCAGGCGCTTGCGGCCCACCAGGTCGGGCAGGACGCTCTGCGAGCCGACTTCGAAGAACACCGTGGCGCAGCCGTTCAGCAGCACCACCGCATACAGCTGCGGCAACGACAGCACGCCCAGGCACCAGGCGGCGGGGATCGAGGCGAACAGCACGGCGCGGGCGGCGTCGGCGGCCACCAGCACCCGACGGGTGGGCAGGCGGTCGACCCAGGCGCCCGCCGGCAGGCCGATGAGGAGGAAGGCGGCGGTGGACAGCGCGGCCAGCGCACCGGCCTGGCCGGCGCCCGCGTCGAGGGCGGTGACGGCGAGCAACGGGATCGCCACGTACCCGATATTGCTGCCGAGGTGGCTGAGGGCGCTCGCGGCGAAGAGCACGCGGAAGTCATGCAACCGCCACGGCGAACGGGGTGCTTCGGTCATGCGCGGTACCGTGCGCGACCGCCCTCCCCTTGGCCTATTGATTTACCCTCAGCTAAATGATCGCGATCGAACTCGGCCTGGAGGACGTGGCTCGTACCCGCTTCGCGATCTCCCCGCTGTGGGAGGTGGTGGCCAGCGTCCGGGTCCTCAAGGGAGCGGACGAACACGGCCTGCACCGCACCTGGGCCGAGCAGGTGCGCCCGCGGCTGGCGGCGGCGGACCTCGACCTCAGCCCTCTGTTCGACCTCGTTCCGGTGCCGACGCGCTCGCCGTGGTCCGGCCGCGTTCCGGGGTTCATCTGCCCGCCGCCCACGACACCGCTGCCGTCACTGGATGTGGAGCTGGCCACGGTCCGGGCCACCCCGCCGGCGCTGCTGAACACGACGGCCGAGGTGCCGCCTGCCCGACTGGCGGCGCTGCGCGCCGACCCGGCAACCGAACTCGGCCGACTGGCCGACGTGTTGGAGGCGTACTGGGAGCTGGCCCTGGCACCGTACTGGTCGCGGATCCTCACCTTGCTGGAGGGCGACGTCCGCTACCGCGCCGGCCGCCTGGTCGAAGGCGGCGCACAGCACCTGTTCGCGGATCTCGACCCCCAGGTCACCTGGGCCGGAGGCACGCTGCACCTGGAGCACCGCACTGCTCGCGGAGCGCGCCGGCTCGACGGCCGTGGCCTGTTGCTGGTGCCGTCCGCGTTCGTGTGGCCGCGCGTGTTCTCCGTGCTCAACGAGCCGTGGCAACCTTCGCTGCGCTACCCGCCACGCGCCGTCGGCATGCTCTGGCACACCCGGCCCGCGACCGTGTCCGATGCCCTGGCCGGCGTGCTGGGCCGCTCCCGCGCGACCCTCCTGACCCAGCTGACCGCCCCCGCCTCGACCACCAGCCTCGCCCGCCGCACCGGGCTGACTCCCGGCGGCGTCTCCCAGCACCTGACCGCCCTGCGCACCGCCGGTCTCGTCAGCGCCCACCGCGCAGGCAGAGAGGTGCTGTACGCCCGCACCCGGGCCGGAGAGACGATCGTGGAAGCCGCAGGCGCGGGAGCACCGCCGTCCACGGGCCAGGGCTGAACCCGGCACCGCGGGTTCGGCGCCGGGCCGCCTCAAGGGCGAGGGGCGGCACACCAGCGCTCCGTCACTCCGGGCGCGGCGCGGGGGCCGGCCGCGTGCGACCCCGTGCTTCGGTGACCCCCGTGCGCGCGTGTGACCGGTTCCACCCCTCGCTCATACGCTCGGAGCCCGAACTCGGGTATTCCGCTGCCCTCTGAAGGGCATGAGCCCCCCACGCACCCCCACGCAGTGAACCGCCACCCCGGGGAGGGACACGTGCTCAAGCACGCACGCCACGCGGACGTCGTCATCGTAGGAGCCGGAATCGCGGGCCTTGCCGCGGCTCATCAGCTGACCAGTGCGGGAGTGACCGTCAGCGTCCTGGAAGCCGCTTCCCACATCGGCGGCCGCATGGCCACCGACCACATCGACGGGTTCCGGCTCGACCGGCTCGGCCAGTTGCTCAGCACCTCGTACCCGGGCCTCGGCAGCGCCGACCTGCGGCTCTTCCAGCCGGGTGTCCTGGTGCACAGCGACGGTCGGCTGCACCGCACCGGGGAGGTCGGCAGGAGCGCCCGGTGGGCCAGGGCGCGCGCCCTGGCGAGCGCGCCGCGCCCGCTGGACCAGGCCCGGCTCGGCGCCGCGCTGGCACGGCTCGCCGCGACCGGGGACGCCCGGCTGCTGGCCCGCCCCGAGCGCCCGGCGCAGGACGCGCTCGCGGGCCGCGGGCTGCCGGCGCGTACCGTCAGCGGGTTCGTCCGCCCGCTGCTGTCGGCGCTGCTGTGCGACCCGGACCTGACGACGTCCAGCCGCTGCGCCGACCTCGCGCTGCGGGACTTCGCCCGCGGCCGGCTGTGCGTCCCGGCGGGCGGCGCCGCCACCCTCCCGGAGCGGCTGGCGGCGACGCTGCCGCCGGGCACGGTGAAGACGGGTGTCCACGTCAAGGACGCGTCGATCAACAAGGTCGTCACCGCCGAGCACGGCGAGCTGAGCTGCCGTTCCCTGGTCGTGGCCACCGGCGCCCGCGCGGCCGCCGAACTGCTGCCGGGGCTGCGCGTACCGGGCTTCCACCCCGTCACGGTCCTGCACCACTCCGCGCCCGCCGCTCCGCTGCCGGAGGCGGCGCTCGTGCTGGACGCCGACCGCACCGGCCCGGTGTCGCACTCGGCCGTGATGAGCGAGGTCGACCCGTCGCGGGCGCCGCGCGGCCGCGTACTGATCAGCTCGACGGTCCTGGGCGCCCCGCCGGACCGGCTCGACCATCGGGTCCGCAGGCAGTTGGCGGCCCTGTACGGCACCGGCACCGGCGACTGGGAGCTGCTGGCCGTGCACCACGACCCGGAGGCGGTCCCGGCGATGCCGCCGCCGCACGATCCGTACCGGCCGGTACGGCTGCTGGGCGGGCTGTACGTGTGCGGAGACCACCGCGACACGAGCACCGTGCACGGCGCGTACCGCTCGGGCCGCCGCGCCGCGGACGCGGTCCTCCGTGACCTCGGCATCGCGCTCCCGTCCGCGTACAAGGTCCCTGCTCTGCGGGCCGCCGCCTAGCCGATGACGCCGACCCGGTCCCGATAGTTCCGTACGGCGGTCGCGTCCCGGTAGGGCTCCAGTCGACGCTCGAAGTCGCGGACGTACTCCACGGCGCGTGCCGAGCGCATCTCGGAGGCCTGCTGGGCGGCCTCCGCGCCCAGCGCGCAGGCCTGGTCGAGCTCGCCGAGGCCCAGGCGGGCGGTGGCGAGGACGATCCGGCAGAAGAGGCGGCTGCGTGCGAAGGCGGGCGCGCGCAGCTGGAGCGAGCGTTCCGCGTGCTGCGCGGCGGCCCGGTACTGGTGGAGGTCGCGGTGGCAGTGGCCGAAGTCGTCGGCGAGCTGTGCCTCGTCGAAGAACCGGGCCCAGTAGGGCACGTCGTCGCCGGGCCGGGCGGCGTCCAGTGCCCGCTCGGCCCGGACGAGGGAGGAAGTGCACGCCCGCACCTCGCCGAGGACGGCGTGCCCGCGCGCCTCCACGGAGTGCAGCATGGCCTGGACGACGGGCGGCGCGGAGGAGCCGACGCCCTGCTGGGCGACGCGCGCCAGCTGCACGGCCTCGCGCCCGTGGCCGAGGTAGACGGCCTGGCGGCTCATGGTGATCAGTACGTAGGAGCCGTAGGCGCGGTCGCCGGCGGCCTGCGAGAGCCGCAGCGCCTGCACGAAGTACCGCTGGGCCAGTCCGTGGGCGGCGATGTCGTACGAGGTCCAGCCGGCCAGCCGGGTCAGGTCGGCGGCCGCGCCGAACAGCCGGCGCCCGACGGTCTCGCCGTACACGCCGCGCAGCATCGGCTCGGCCTCGTGCTCCAGGTACCGGACGAGGGCCTGGCGGGCGTGCCCGCCGCCGTACGCGTGGTCGAGGGTGCGGAACAGCTCGCCGATGGAGCGGAGGGCGGCGATGTCCCCGCCGGTGACGCGCTGGCCGGGCCCGCGGTCGGTGGAGCGCTGGCGCGGTACGGACGCGGCGGGGGCGGTGCCGCGGCCCTGGGCGGGGACGCGGGGCTCGGCCGGGTGCGGGAGTTCGCCGCGGCCCACGCGTTCGTCGGCGCGGCCGATGAGCCAGTCACGGCTGGGGACGACGAGTCCCGCCGGGGTGAAGGCGATCTTGCGGAGTTCGGCGTGGCTGCCGGAGTCCTTGCGCCACAGGCCGCTGACGATGTCGATGGCCTCTTCGGGCGTGGCCGCGAATTCGAGGCCTGCGTACACCGGTGCACACGCGTCCAGGCCCAGGTCCTGGGCGGACAGTCGTCGCCCCAGGCGGCGGGTGAAGACCTCGGCGATCAGCGCCGGGGTGGTGCCGCGCGGTTGCTGCCCGCGCAGCCAGCGGGTCACCGACGTCTTGTCGTAGCGCAGGTCGAGGCCGTGTTCGAGACCCAGTTGGTCGACGCGTCTGGCCAGGCCGGCATTGGAGAACCCGGCTTCGGCGATGAGGGCGGCGAGCTGGCGGTTGGGGGTGCGCTGCGGGGGGCGATCCGTCATCAGCTGTGCGGTCTCCTGCCTTGCCTTCTGGGCCGGGGTGCAGACCCCCTTGGAACGGCGCGAATTTAACCGCCCCGGACGTCCGGACCGCGACCTTCGCCCCACATTCATCCGATCGTGTGAGGATTGGGGGCGCCGCTGACGGGCACCAGGGGACCTTCCGTGGGACCGCACCTGCCCGCCCGTGATCGGCGGCGCCGCCGTACAGTGGCGTGGGGCGCGATGAATGCACTCTGCAAGGTTCTCGTGCAAGGTTCTAGGGAGGCGTTGCCGTGAGTGAGCTGCGATTCGTCCATGTGGGCTTCGGCGCGGACGCGGTCGAGTACCAGCGGGCGTGGGACATGCAGCGCGAGGTCCACGCCGCCCGTTTCGCGGACGAGATCCCCGACACCTGCCTGCTGCTGGAGCACCCGCCGGTGTATACGGCCGGGCGGCGCACCGAGGACAGCGAGCGGCCCCTGGACGGTACGCCGGTCATCGACGTGGACCGCGGCGGCAAGATCACCTGGCACGGCCCCGGCCAGCTCGTCGGCTACCCGATCATGAAGCTCCCGCGTCCGGTGGACGTCGTCGCGCACGTGCGCCGCCTGGAAGAGGCACTGATCCGTACGGCGGCGGAGTTCGGGCTGGAGACCACGCGGATCGAGGGCCGCAGCGGCGTGTGGGTGCTGGGCGACCCGGTCGAGCAGCGCCCGTCGCTGGGCGGGCTGTCGCTGGACTTCGACCCGCGCCTGCACGACGACGAGTTCGACGCGCGTCTGAACGGCCCCGAGTACGCCCCGTCCAACGCCGGGCAGCGCCGCGAGGACCGCAAGCTGGCGGCGATCGGCATCCGGGTGGCCAAGGGCGTCACGATGCACGGTTTCTCGCTCAACGTGAACCCGGACAACACCTGGTTCGACCGGATCGTCCCGTGCGGCATCCGGGACGCCGGCGTGGCGTCGCTCTCGGAGGAGCTGGGCCGGGAGGTGACGATCGCCGAGGTGCTGCCGGTGGTGGAGCGGCACCTGCGGGACGTGCTGGAGGGCGCGGAGCTCAGGCCCCGCGAGATCGAGCGCACCGCCGACGCGGCCCCCACCGCCGCCCCGGTGGATGCGGCCCCCACCGCCGCCCCTGAAGCCGCCCCTGAAGCCGTCGCGTCCGCCTAGGGACCGCCCGGGCAGCACCTGGGAACGGCCGGTCAGCGTGTGGCAACGGCCGGGCAGCACCTGACTCCGGCCGGGGAACGCCCGGGAATGACCACTCTGGCCAGAGGTTTGCCAGGCGTAACGACAGCCGCCGAGAAGGCCGCACTTTTATCGGGCGTACCCTGGTGTTCGCCGAGGAATCGAAGCCGTAGGAGCCAGCCGTGTCCGCAGTCGCACCCGACGGACGCAAGATGCTGCGCCTGGAGGTCCGGAACAGCCAGACCCCCATCGAGCGCAAGCCCGAGTGGATCAAGACCCGGGCGAAGATGGGCCCCGAGTACAACCAGCTCCAGAAGCTCGTCAAGAGCGAGGGACTGCACACGGTCTGCCAGGAGGCGGGCTGTCCCAACATCTTCGAATGCTGGGAGGACCGCGAGGCGACCTTCCTCATCGGCGGTGACCAGTGCACCCGGCGCTGCGACTTCTGCCAGATCGACACGGGCAAGCCGCAGGCGCTGGACCGGGACGAACCGCGCCGCGTGGGCGAGTCGGTCGTCACGATGGACCTGAACTACGCCACGATCACCGGCGTCGCACGCGACGACCTGGAGGACGGCGGTGCCTGGCTCTACGCGGAGACCGTGCGCCAGATCCACACGATGACCGCCGGTCGCGAGGGCGGCCACACCAAGGTCGAGCTACTGATCCCCGACTTCAACGCCGTGCCCGAGCAGCTGGCCGAGGTCTTCTCCTCCCGCCCGGAGGTGCTGGCGCACAACGTCGAGACCGTGCCGCGGATCTTCAAGCGCATCCGCCCCGGTTTCCGTTACGAGCGGTCGCTGGAGGTCATCACCAAGGCCCGCGAGGCCGGTCTGGTGACCAAGTCGAACCTGATCCTCGGCATGGGCGAGACCCGCGAGGAGGTCAGCGAGGCGCTCCAGCACCTGCACGACGCGGGCTGCGAGCTCATCACCATCACCCAGTACCTGCGCCCCTCGGTGCGCCACCACCCGGTGGAGCGGTGGGTGAAGCCGCAGGAGTTCGTGGAGCTGAAGGAGGAGGCCGACGAGATCGGTTTCTCCGGTGTGATGTCGGGCCCGCTGGTCCGCTCCTCGTACCGCGCCGGCCGGCTGTTCCAGCAGGCGATGGAGCGGCGCGGCCAGACCACTGTGTGAATCGCCGCACAAGCGGGTGCGCGGCGTACATGAGCGGCCCGTGCATGCCTCCAGGTGAGGGGCGTGCACGGGCCGCTCATGCATCCGGCGTCCGGCGCCAGGGTTTCATGGGCGTTTGACCGGCCGGTCACGCCCTGGTAACACCAATCAGTGACGATGCTTGTACGCCCCGCGCACGCACCGCCGCGTGAGCAGGGCGCGCATCACCCCCCACTCCCGCTGAACCCGCTCTCAGGGAGGACCCCAGACATGCAGGCCGCGACTCCGCAGGGACACAAGGCAGAGCAGACGCACCGGACGCATCCCGTACCCGACCTCCGTGAGGTCCGGGCCAACGCCTTCCCGCGGGTCACCGACGCTCTGCGCGCCGTCGAGTCGCTGCTCCTGAGCAGCGGCCAGCGGACCGCCCGCCGCAACGCCTGGACCTCCGTCCTGGAGGACCGCCGCCGGGCCAGGGACCGCGTCGAGGCACAGCACGTACTGGAGGCCGTGGCCGGCCGCACTTCGCGGGCCACGTAAACTTCACAGCATGGCGAGGAAGGCAAAATCAGACAGCGGTGACGCCGCTGCGAACCCCGGGCGACTGAAGCAGATCGCTCTGACGTACAAGATGACCCGAAAGGCCGATCCGAAGGTCGGTCTTGTCGTCGCGGGCGTGGGACTCGTCGTCTTCGGCGTCCTCCTCGCGATCGGCTTCCTGATCGGGCACCCCGTTTACCTGGGCATCCTGGGCTTCCTGCTGGCCTTCCTCGCGATGGCGATCGTCTTCGGGCGACGCGCCGAGCGGGCGGCCTTCGGGCAGATGGAGGGCCAGCCGGGCGCGGCGGCCGCCGTCCTGCAGAACGTGGGCCGCGGCTGGACGACCACCCCCGCGGTGGCGATGAACCGCAACCAGGACGTGGTGCACCGCGCGGTCGGCAAGGCCGGCATCGTGCTGGTCGCCGAGGGCAACCCGAACCGGCTCAAGACACTGCTGGCGGCCGAGAAGAAGAAGATGGCCCGCATCGTCGTGGACGTACCGGTGCACGACATCATCGTCGGCAACGGCGAGGGCCAGGTGCCGCTGAAGAAGGTCCGTACGACCATGCTGAAGCTGCCGCGGGTGCTCTCCGGTCCGCAGGTGACGGCCGCCAACGACCGGCTGCGGGCGATGGGCGACCTGATGAGCAACATGCCGCTGCCGAAGGGCCCGATGCCGAAGGGCATGCGGATGCCGCGCGGCGGCAAGATGCGCTAGGGCCTCTCGTTCGGATCTTGCTGGGCTCGTGACGCCTGGGCACCGCACCTCGCGGCGTTGTCGTCGGTCGCCAATGCTCCGCAGTGGCTCC
>NZ_JBEPEL010000117.1:0-18329 GCF_040300825.1 Streptomyces sp. NPDC000229 | reverse complement strand
CACCCGTGGTGCCCGGTTCGGCCGTCCGCCCGTCCGTCCGGATGTGCACCCGACGGCCTGGGCCGCCGCGCCGCGCGGCCCGTGCCAGCGGGCCGCCTTGATCCAGTAAAGAAACGAGATCGAACCGCTTACCGCTGCGGAAGGGCGTCGGCTCCTGACGGCGGCCCGGGACAACCGACTCTGGGCCGCGTACGAGCTGGCGGTCCGCATCGGGCTCCGGCGGGGTGAGCTGCTGGGGCTGCGCTGGTCGGACGTGGATCTTCACGAAGGTGTCCTCACCATCCGGCAGGCCCTACAGCGCGTCGGCGGAGAACTGCTGATCGTCGCGCCGAAGACTCAGCGCTCGGCCCGCGGCGTGGCTCTGCCGGCCGAATGCGTGACGGCGCTCCGTGCCCAGCGCGCGCAGCAGGTAGCCGACCGGAAGGCGGCCGGTGCCAACTGGAAGGGGACGGGTCACGGCCTCGTCTTCACCACGAAGAACGGGACCCCCATCGAGCCGCGCAACCCGAACCGGTCCTTCGAGACGCTGTGCGCTCGCACCGGCGTCCGCAAGGTCCGCTTTCACGACCTACGCCACACCTGCGCGAAAACACTGCCGTCAAAGCCAAAAGCCAGAGGCCCTGTGGATCACTCCACAGGGCCTCTGATCTGCTGTGCACTCGGCAGGATTCGAACCTGCAACCTTCTGATCCGTAGTCAGATGCTCTATCCGTTAAGCTACGAGTGCTTGTGCTTCCCGGGCTTTTCTGCCCGGTCGGCGTTGCGGGAACAACATTACATGACCTGCGCCGTGACGCGAAATCCATTAGCCACACCCCGTCTGACCTGGGCAAATGCCAACCAGGGGCCTTTGCCGGGGGTCGCCCGTGCGGGTGAGGGTGCCGGGAAACGGCCGAAGCCCCGGCCGTGGGGCCGGGGCTTCGGGTGGTGCTGGCGGAGGCGGAGGGATTTGAACCCTCGATGGGCTTTAAGACCCAAACCGCATTAGCAGTGCGGCGCCATAGACCGGACTAGGCGACGCCTCCAGTTGTTTGCCCGCACCCGCGCGGGCGCGAGTGGTGCGTGCAGATGATGACACAGTCCAAGGGGGTGTCACCAATCGATCCCCACGGTACTAGGCGGGTGGGTCGCAGGGCAAAGGCGTTCCGTTCGAGCCACGGCGCTCGGCTTGCGCAACGCGCCGGGGACTGGAGCGTTAGTGGGGTGAGGGATGCCGGGCATCCCGACGGATCCGTACCCCCCAGGAGTTCGTATGCTGCGCCGCCTCGTCCTCACCTCCGCCGCGTCCCTCGCCGCGCTCGGTGCCGCCGCCCCCGCCGCCATGGCCGGTGGCGGGCCCCTGCCGCTGCCGTTGCTGGCGGGCACCGACTCGCTGACCGTGACCGTGAGCAACTCGGGCAACCCGATGGCGGACGGGACGTTCGAGCTGAAGTGCGGCCTCCGGACCGCCGAGGGGAACCACCCCAGGGTCAAGGGCGCGTGCGACCGGCTCGACGAGCTGGCCGAGGAGGGCAGGGACCCGTTCGCACCCGTGGCCAAGGACCAGATGTGCACCCAGCAGCACGGTGGGGCCGCCACCGCGCACATCACCGGCACCTGGCGGGGGCAGGACGTCGACGCCCACTTCAAGCGGACCGACGGATGCGAGATCGCCAGGTGGGACACCCTGAAGCCGGTGCTGCCGATGGCCAGGTCGTAGAGGAACCCGCACACAACCGCCGTCGAGCCCACATCACCTGCCTTTAGACTCCCTCCAGTGACAGGCCGAGTGGGAGGAAGCGTCGTCGTGAGCAGCAGGCCATCCCGAGGCGCTGCTCGCCTCGCAGCCATACTCGACGCGCTGCCGGACGGGCTCGTACTCGTCAATTGCAACGGCACGGTCGTCAACGCCAACACCATCGCCCTCGAAATGTTCGAGACGCCCGGTACGGCACTGGTCGGGCGCGGGCTGCTCGATCTGCTGCCCGCGTTCGACTCCCGGCTGATCCCCGGCTCGATGCGCCGGCCCGAGGCCGCCGACGCGCGCGGACGCACCAAGCCGGCCCGGATGATCGCGCGGCGTACGGACGGGAGCGAGTTCCCGGTCGAGGTGACCAGCGCGAGCCTGGAGGACGGGCGCGAGGCGTACGACTCGTACGGCAGTGCCTACACCGGTGACGAGTTGCTGATGCTCGTGGTGCGGGACCTCTCCGGGACGATCGACACCGAGGCCGAGCTGGCCCGCTCCCAGCGGCAGACCGAGATGATCCTGCGCGCCGCCTCCGAAGGCGTCGTCGGCACGGACACCGACGGGCGGATCGTCCTGGTCAACCCGGCCGCCGCGCAGATACTGGGCTGGCGGGCCAGCGACCTGGGCGGCAAGGAACTGCACCCGCTGATGCTGCATTCGCGGGCGGACGGGGAGCCCTTCCCGTTCGAGGGGTCGCCGCTGGCCGACACGCTGCGGTCCGGGCGCAAGCACCGGGTGCGCAACCAGGTGGTGTGGGCCAAGGACGGTTCGCCGGTGCCGGTCGACCTGACGACCGCGCCGGTCCGCGACGGGGACCAGCTGGTCGGTGCGGTGATGACGTTCACCGACCGGCGCCCGTACGAGGAGCAGGAGACCCGGCACACGGCCGAGGTCGCGGAGCTCACCGAGCGCCACACCTCCGAGGTCGCCGAGCTGACCGAGCGGCACGCCACCGAGATGGCCGACCTCAGCGAGCGGCTCTCCGTCGAGATCGAGCGGAACGAGGAGCGGTACGCGGCGCTGGCGGCCCGGCACGCCCAGCTGACCGCCGTGCTGGGCGAGTCGCTGCGCGGGCCCCTGGAGGAGCTGCGCCGCGAGCTGGGCACGCTGGCCGCCGACCCGGCCGGTCAGCTGTGGCCCGAGGCCAACCAGGTGCTGCACCATCTGGCCGCCGGGTACGCCCGGATGACCACGCTCGTCGACAACGTGCTCGGGTTCCAGCGGCTCGATGTCGGCGAGGAGACGCTGCGGAAGTCGAAGGTGCTGCTCGACGCGGTCGTCTCCGCCGGTGTCGAGGGCGCGGTGGAACTGATCGGCCCCGGGCGGGTGCAGTTCGCGGTGCACGCCCCGCCGATAGAGGCCGAGGTGGACGGGGTGCGGATCTCGACCGCGCTCGCCCATCTGATCGCGGACGTCGCCGGGGTCGACTCGACCGGCAAGGCGCGGGTGGTGCCGGGCGGTGGATACGTCGACTCGACGATCGTCGTCGCGGCGGCGCAGCGCGGTGACGTCGTACGGATCGAGGTGCGCGGGCCGTACGCGGGTGGCGACCCGGTGCACGAGCCGATCGTGCGCGGGATCGTGCGGGCGCACGCCGGTGTGCTCCAGACGCATGAGGTGCCGGGGATGCCCGGCAGCGCGTACGTCCTGGAGGTGCCGCTGGGCGAGGGTGCCGGGACGGTGAAGCCGGCGGCGGACACGCCGGTCACGGAGACGTCTCTCGCGGAGACGTCCGTTGCGGAGACGCCGGTTACGGAAACGCCGGCGGCCTTGGAGGCTTCGGCCGCCGTTGTCCCCGCGCAGGCTTCGGGGGACACCTCCGGTGGCGGGATGTCCGGTGGCGGGCGACGGCGGGCGCGGCGGGCTTCGACGGAGGCCTTTCTGGAGAGCCCCGTGCAGGCCGAGGATCCGGTGGCGGCCAGGCCGACCGGGCGGCGGCGCGGGCGGCCGAGCCCGGCGGAGGCCGGGACCCCGGCGGTCGGGGCTCCGGCGGTCGTGACCCCCGCGACCGGGACTCCGGCCGAGGGTGCGGTCATGACGGCCGCCGAGAGCGCACAGGGCCGTGCCGCGCTGGGTGAGACGGTGCCGCCGCAGGGCGTGCCCGCGGACGCGGTGCCGGTTCCGGCTGCCGGGAGGCGCGCGCGGCGGGCCGGCAAAGGCGCGATGCCGGCGCTTCCGGCAGCCGCCGCACCCGCCACGACACCCCCTGCGGCTCCCGCCGCCGACGCTCCGGCCGCCGCCGAACCGGCCGGGGGGCGGCGGGCGCGCCGGGCCCTCGGGGCGGCACAGGACCGGACCGCGCCGCAGGCCGCCGAGAGCGGTGCCCGTACCGCGTTCGCGCTGCCGCCCGCCGAGGCGGACCGGCGCCCCGACGAGCGCACCGACCAGCGCCCCGACGACGGCCGCCACGAGGCGGTGGCCACGCCGTCGGGCGCCGACCACACGCCGCCGCAGCCGCACCCGGTGCCGGCCACCCCGCCGCCCGCAACCGCGCCCGCGCCCACTCCCGCCCCCGCGCCCACGGGGCGTCGGCGGGCGGCCCAGGAGACGATCACCGGGACCGGGACGAGCACCGGCTCCGTACCGCTGCCGCCGGAGGTGCCGTCGGGTGGCGACACCCAGGGCGGCACCGGCGGCCAGGGGCGGGCGTTCAGCGTGCGCACCCTGGGCCAGGGCGTGCCGTTCGGCCAGCAGATCGCCCAGCAGCAGTCCTCGGGCTCCGGGCGGCGCCGCAAGCTGGCCACGCCTCCGGCGGAGGAACCGGCCGCCCGGCCGCACCCCCAGCCCCCGGCACCGACCCCGGCTCCGGCTCCGGCTGTCACCCCGCCGCAGCGGCTGTCCGCCCCGGCCGAGGGACGGGCGTACGAGATAGGGGCACCGGACGAGGACGCGGCCGAGGGCCCGGAGCCGCTGGACGGTCCGGGCGGAGCCGTGGAGGTGGCGAACGAGCCGCCGCCGCTGCCCGTCGACGACGAGCTGCCCCCCGAGCCGCTGGACAATCCGCGCCGGCTGTTGGTGTGGCCCGCGCCGGACGTCTCCACGCAGGAGGCGCTGAGCGAGCGCGGCTACCGGCCCGTCATCGTCCACTCCCGCGAGGAGGTGGACGCGCAGATCGCCGCGTTCCCGGCGGCGCTGTTCGTCGACCCGCTGACCGGGCCGATCACCCGCACGGCCCTGCAGTCGCTGCGCCAGGCGGCGGTGGCGGCCGAGGTGCCGGTCCTGCTGGCGGCCGGCCTGGGCCAGGCGACGCGGGAGGCGGCGTACGGCGCCGATCCGGCCGTACTGCTCAAGGCCCTGGCGCCTCGGGACAGTGAGCAGCACCCGTCGCGGGTCCTGCTGATCGAGGAGCAGGAGGAGATCGCGCTCGCGCTGACGGCGACGCTGGAGCGGCGCGGGATGCAGGTGGCGCGGGCGGCCACGGACAGCGAGGCGGTGACGCTGGCCGCGCAGATGCGGCCGAACCTGGTGGTGATGGACCTGATGCAGGTGCGTCGCCGGCGCGCCGGGATCATCGACTGGCTGCGGGCGAACGGGCAGCTGAACCGTACGCCGCTCGTCGTCTACACCTCGGCGAGCCTCCAGCAGGCGGAGCTGCCGAAGCTGTCGTCGGGTGAGACGGTGCTGTTCCTGGCGGAGCGGTCGACGAGCGCCGAGGTCCAGTCGCGGATCGTGGACCTGCTGGCGAAGATCGGTACGAACTGACGAAAGGGGCGCCCCACGAGGGGCGCCCCTTGTCCGTGCCGCGTCAGAGCTGCGTGACGTCCAGCTCACCGTTGGCGTACTGCTTGCGGATCACCTTCTTGTCGAACTTCCCCACGCTGGTCTTCGGCACCGCCGGGACGACGGCCCAGCGCTCCGGGAGCTGCCACTTGGCGATCGACTCGGCGAGGAAGGCGCGCAGTGTCTCGTAGGTGGCGGTCGCGCCCTCCTTGAGGACGACCGTCGCCAGGGGACGCTCGCCCCACTTGTCGTCCGGGACCGCGACGACCGCCGCCTCGGCCACCTCCGGGTGGGCCATCAGGGCGTTCTCCAGCTCGACCGAGGAGATCCACTCGCCGCCCGACTTGATGACGTCCTTGGCCCGGTCGGTGAGGGTGAGGAAGCCGTCCGGGCTGATCACGCCGACGTCGCCGGTCTTCAGCCAGCCGTCGGGCGTGAACTTGTCCTCGGGCTTCAGGGGTTCACCGGCCGCGCCGCCGTAGTAGGCGCCCGCGATCCACGGGCCGCGGACCTCCAGCTCACCCGCCGACTCGCCGTCCCAGGGCAGGATGTCGCCACCGGGGCCGGCCAGGCGGGCCTCGACACCGGCGGGGAAACGGCCCTGGGTGATGCGGTACGGCCACTCCTCCTCGGCCGACAGGCCGGCCGGCGGGTTGGCCATGGTGCCGAGCGGGGACGTCTCGGTCATGCCCCAGGCGTGGGAGAGGCGGACGCCGAGCTTGTCGTAGGCCTCCATGAGGGACGGCGGGCAGGCGGCGCCGCCGATGGTGACGCTGGCCATGCACGAGATGTCGCGCGGGTTGGCGGTGACCTCGGCGAGGAGGCCCTGCCAGATGGTGGGGACGGCCGCCGCGTGCGTGGGCTTCTCGCGCTCGATCATCTCGGCGAGCGGGGCGGGCTGGAGGAAGCGGTCGGGCATCAGCATGTTGACGCCGGTCATGAAGGTGGCGTGGGGCAGGCCCCAGGCGTTGACGTGGAACTGGGGCACGACCACCAGGGTGGTGTCCTTGTCCGTCAGGCCCATCGACTCGGTCATGTTCACCTGCATGGAGTGCAGGTAGATGGAGCGGTGGGAGTAGACGACGCCCTTGGGGTCGCCGGTGGTGCCGGAGGTGTAACACATGGCGGCGGCGGAGCGTTCGTCCAGCTCGGGCCAGTCGTACGTGGTGGGGCGGCCCGCGATGAGCTCCTCGTACTCGTGGACGGCGGGCGCGGCGTCGTCGAGGAGGGAGCGGTCCCCGGGGCCGGAGACCACCACGTGCTCGACGGTCGGCAGGTGGGGGAGGAGCGGGGCGAGGAGCGGAAGGAGGCTGCCGTTGACGATCACAACCCGGTCGGCGGCGTGGTTGACGATCCAGACCAGCTGTTCGGCGGGCAGGCGGAGGTTCAGGGTGTGCAGGACGGCGCCCATGGAGGGGATCGCGAGGTACGCCTCCACGTGCTCGGCGTTGTTCCACATGAGCGTGGCGACCCGCTCGTCGCCGGTGACGCCCAGTTCGTCGCGCAGTGCTCCGGCCAGTTGGGTCGCGCGTGCGCCGACCTCGGCGAAGCTGCGTCGGTGCGGCTCGGCCTCGCCGGTCCAGGTGGTGATCCGCGACTTGCCGTGGATCGTCATCCCGTGGCGGAGGATGCGGGTGACAGTCAGCGGTACGTCCTGCATGGTGCTCAGCACGGCGTCCTCCCGTTGGGCGCTACGTGGCAGATGTGTGTGCAGATTCTGCGCACATACCGCGCGGTATGTCACTACCCGGGAGTAGATCGAGACCTGCCCGTCAGCGTACGGGGGAGAGCTCCGGGTCCTCGCGAAGCTTGCCGAGCGCCCGTGAGACGGCGCTCTTGACCGTGCCGACGGAGACCCCGAGGACCTCCGCCGTCTGGGCCTCGCTGAGGTCTTCGTAGTACCGGAGCACGACCATGGCCCGCTGGCGGTCGGGCAGCCTCATCACCGCGCGCCACATCGCGTCGCGCAGGACCTGCTGCTCGGCCGGGTCGGGCTCGGGCAGCCCGAGGGGCTCGGGCAGCTCGTCGCACGCGAACTCGTCGACCTTGCGCTTGCGCCACTGCGAGGTGCGGGTGTTCATCAGGGCCCGGCGTACGTAGCCGTCGAGCGCCCGGTGGTCCTCGATGCGCCCCCAGGCGACGTACGTCTTGGCGAGGGCGGTCTGGAGCAGGTCCTCGGCGTCGCACGGGTTGGCGGTCAGCGACCGGGCGGTACGCAGCAGCACGGGCCCCCGGGCCCGTACGTACGACGAGAACGACGGGTAGGAGGGGGCGTGTCCGGTGGCGGCTGTGGAGGCCCCGGTGCAGACGGTGCCGGCGGTCGCGGTCATAGGACCACGCTATGAGCGGGGACTGTGCGGGGGATCGCCCACAGGTGCCGAACCGGTGTCCGCCTCAGGTTGTAGGGGGGTGGCCCGCCGGACCTCCTGGAGGTGGAGGAACCGGCGGGCGGGGCTCAGGGTTTCGGTGCCGGGGACGACGGAACGGGGGGCTCAGGGTTCGGTGCCCGGGGTGCCCAGGATCAGGCCGGAGGTGGGGACGCCCGTGCCGGCCGTGACCAGGGTCGTGGCGGCGCCGGGCACCTGGTTCACCGACGTACCGCGCAGCTGGCGGACGGCTTCCGCGATGCCGTTCATGCCGTGCAGGTACGCCTCGCCGAGCTGGCCTCCGTGGGTGTTGAGGGGCAGGGCGTCGGCGGCGACGAAGTCGGCGGCCTCGCCGGGGGCGCAGAACCCGAACTCCTCCAGCTGCATGAGCACGAAGGGCGTGAAGTGGTCGTAGAGGATGCCGACGTCGATGTCGGCGGGGCGCAGGCCCGAGGTGCGCCACAGCTGCCGGGCGACGACCCCTGCCTCGGGCAGGCCGGTGAGGTCGTGGCGGTAGAAGCCGGTCATGGCCTCCTGCGCCCGCCCGGCTCCTTGCGCCGCCGCGATGATCAGTGCGGGCGGCCGGGGCAGGTCGCGGGCGCGCTCGGGGGTGGTGACGACGAGCGCCTGGCCGCCGTCGGTCTCCTGGCAGCAGTCGAGGAGCCGCAGCGGTTCGACGATCCATCGGGAGGCGGCGTGGTCGGCGAGGGTGATGGGCCTGCCGTGGAAGTACGCGGCGGGGTTGGTGGCGGCGTGGCGGCGGCCGGTGACGGCGACGTGGCCGAAGGCGTCGGGGGTGAGGCCGTAGGCGTGGAGGTAGCGCTGGGCGGCCATGGCGACCCAGGAGGCGGGGGTGAGCAGCCCGAACGGTAGCTGCCAGCCCAGCGCGACGCCTTCGGCGGTCGGTTCACGGTGCTGGACTCCGGCGCCGAAGCGGCGGCCGGAGCGTTCGTTGAAGGCGCGGTAGCAGACGACGACGTCCGCGACGCCGCCGGCGACGGCGAGGGCGGCCTGCTGGACGGTGGCGCAGGCGGCGCCGCCGCCGTAGTGGACCCGGGAGAAGAACGACAGCTCGCCGATGCCGGCCGCCTGGGCGACGGTGATCTCGGGGCTGGTGTCCATGGTGAAGGTGACCATGCCGTCGACGTCGGCGGGGGTGAGCCCGGCATCGTCGAGGGCGGCACGCACGGCTTCGACGGCGAGGCGGAGTTCGCTGCGGCCGGAGTCCTTGGAGAACTCGGTCGCGCCGATGCCGACGATGGCCGCCCGGCCGCCGAGCGTATCGGCCCTGCGTACGCTCACGATCCCACCCCCGTGACGGTCACCGTGCCGGTGACGTGGTTCCCGAGCCGGTTCGTGCCGACGACCCGGACGGTGGCCGTGTCGCCGTCGACGGCGGTGACCGTGCCGGTCAGCGTCATCGTGTCGCCGGGGTGGTTGGGCGCGCCGAGCCGGATGGCGACCTTGCGGAGGCGGGCCCGGGGGCCGAAGTGGTCGGTGACGTACCGGCCGACGAGGCCGTTCGTCGTCAGGATGTTCATGAAGATGTCGGGGGAGCCCTTCTCCTTGGCGAGCTCGGCGTCGTGGTGCACGTCCTGGTAGTCGCGGGAGGCGATGGCGCCCGCGACGATGAGCGTGCGGGTGATCGGGATGCGCAGCGGCGGCAGTTCGTCCCCGGGGGTCATCGGGCGCCTCCCCGGAAGACCGGCAGTTCGCCCCCGGGCCTCATCCCGCGCCTCCCCGGAAGACCGGCAGTTCGAGTTCCTCGTCGACGCGCACGAAATCCAGTCGTACGGGCATGCCGATGCGCACCTCGCCGTACGGCACGCCGACCACGTTGCTGATCATGCGGACGCCCTCCGCCAGCTCGATGAGGCCGACCGCGTAGGGAGGGTCGAAGGCCGGGAAGGACGGGTGGTGCATGACGACGTACGAGTAGACCGTCCCCTCGCCGCTCGACGCGACCGTGTCCCACTCCCCCGACCCGCAGGTGTTGCACCCCGGCAGCCAGGGGAAGCGCAGTGTGCCGCAGCCGGTGCACCGCTGGATCAGCAGCCGGTGCGCGGCGACGCCGTCCCAGAATCCGGCGTTGTCCCGGTTGATCACGGGGCGGGGTCGCTCGGGGGTGGTGCGGCGGGGCCTCGCGGGGGCGTACTTGAGGATCCGGAAGCGGTGGGTGCCGACGAGCGCCCCGTCCGCCCGTACGTCCATCCGCGTGGTGACGAAGTGGCCCGTCCCCAGCTTGGTGGTCTTGCGCGGGGACACGGACTCGATCACCGCGTCGAAGGTGATGGCGTCCCCGGGGCGGAGGTCCCGTACGTACTCCTGCTCGCAGTCGGTCGCGACCACCGCGGTGCAGCCCGCGCGGTCGAGGAGCGCGAGGAGTTCGTCGTACGCGTCCGACCGGCCGCCGCCGTGCCCGGACAGGCCGCCCATGGTCCACACCTGGAGCATGGTGGACGGGGCGATGGCGTCGGGTCCGGTGTACGCGGGGTGGGTGTCGCCCATCGCCTCGCACCAGTGCCTGATCATGGGCGCGTTGACCGGGTCCTTGCCCATGCCCCCGGTGGCGGCCGCCCGGCCCTCGTACGTCGTGAGCCGCTCGTACAGCTCGTTCGGGTCGTCCAGGTCGTCCAGCTTGTCCGTCACGGTTTCTGACTGTCCGTCAGATCCCGGGACGCTGTCAAGAGACGGCGAACGGCCTGTGCGCCGGTACCGGAGTACCGCCGCACAGGCCGCCGTTCACCTCGTCCCCATGACCCCCCGCGGGCCGGTCTACCAGAGGTGCGTGAAGTCCACCGTGGGATTGCTCTGGCCGATGACCGTGAATCCCGGGCCGTTCACGCTCGTGGTGTTGCTCTGGTTCGAGGCGCCGCCGCCGTTGGCGATCTGCTGGCCGGTCGTGGAGTTGCCCGCGTTGCTCCCGCCGACACCGCTGCCACTGACCGACGCCGCGGACGCGCTGGATCCGTCGTTCGCGATGCCACCAGTGTCGGCGTGCGCCACCCCCGCGAAGAGACCGGCGGCGAGGGGCAGTGCGGCGACGGCGGCGATGACGCGAGCGGTACGGATGCTTGCCATGTGTGTCCTCCAGGAACCACGTGCGTAACTACGGCTTGTTCCCGGGTGGTTGGCCGACCGTCCCGGGCGAGTTCTCGACGTCGTGGTTCAAGAGTTGCCCATCGAATCCCCGGCGAACCGGCCCGGAGTGCCTCTTTCCCCCGCAAGCGTGATGACAAGTCGATAAACCCCCTCCGCACCCTGAAAGCGCAGTTCAGGGCTTGATCGTCCAGCGGAGAGCCGCGGGTGGCCGCCTCACCCGGGAGGAGAAACGTTCCGGTCCATTTCCGGCTATTCCCCTACCTCTTCCCTTATTCGAATGCGCGTACGAACATGGATCCATGGCCGTTGCAGACCGGCGAACCGTCACCCTGGCCCTGGCTCACGCGTTGTCCGCCGCCGAGCGCGGGCTGCCCGTCATCCCCCTGTCACCGACCAAGCTCCCCGCCCTGCCGTCCCCGCACCGGAACAGCCCCGGCCCGGTCCACTGCCGCGGCGAGTGCGGCCTGCCCGGGCACGGCGTCCACGACGCGACCACCGACCCCGCCGCCGTCCGCGCCCTGTTCGCCCTCGCGCCCCGGGCGACCGGATACGGCATCGCCTGCGGGCGCCCGCCCCACCACCTGATCGGCGTCGACCTCGACACCGAGCCGGCCGTCCTCCAACGCCTCGCCCTGGCACACGGCTTCACGGTCCCCGAGACGGTCACCGTGCTCACGCCCAGCGGTGGACGGCACCTGTGGCTGACCGGTCCGCCCGACGTCGTCGTCCCGAACTCCGCCGGCCGCCTCGCCCCCGGCATCGACATCCGCGGCACCGGCGGCTACCTGGCCGGCCCCGGTTCGGTCACCGCACGCGGCGCCTACCGCCTGGCTCCCGGCACGGCGGCCCTGACCCCGGCGCCGTGCCCGCCGGCCCTCCTGCGCCTGCTCGCTCCCCCGGCACCGCCCACCACCCGGCGGGCCCCCGCCGACCCGCCGCGCGGCGAGGGCCTGGTCCACTTCGTGCTCGCCGCCCACGAGGGGCAGCGCAACACCCGGCTGTTCTGGGCGGCCTGCCGGGCGTACGAGAACGGCATCGGCGACGCGCTCGCGGACGCCCTCACCGACGCCGCCGTACGCACCGGCCTCTCCGCACGCGAAGCCCGCGCCACCATCGCCTCGGCGGCCCGCCTCACGGCGCCGAGAGCAGCAGGTGGACCGCGAGCGCGATGATCAGCGCGCTGGAGACCAGGGCGGTGACGAGCCGGCCTCGGCGGCCCGTCAGCGCCCTGCCGAGCAGCGCTCCGCCGCCGGCCAGCAGCAACTGCCAGCCGGCGGAGGCGAGGAAGGCGGCGACCACGAACACACCCTGCTCCAGTGCGCCCGGGTCCCCGGCGCCGCGACCGCCGATCACCAGAGCCGCGAAGTAGATCACGGTCATGGGGTTCAGCACCGTGATCCCCAGGAACATCAGGTACGCCCGCAGCGGCCCGACCGGCGCCTCGTCGTCCCGCGCCGCGTCCCGCCGCCCCCGGTACCGCCCGACCGCCACGGCCGCACCGCGAACGGCCAGCGCCACGAGGACCAGACCCGACGCCCACCGCAGGGGCACCACCACGGGCTCGATGACCGGTGCCAGGGCCGACCCCCCGACGACGGCCACCAGCGCGTACAGCCCGTCCGCGGTGGCCACCCCGAGCGCGGCGGACGCCCCGACCCGCGGCGACGTCCGCGCGGTGAGCGCCACCAGATACGCCCCGACCGCCCCACCGGGACGGCGATCCCGTACCCGGCGAGCGCCCCCGCGACCAGCGCGCCGATCACGGGTGCACGGAGGCCGGCTCCGGCCGCGGCCCGTGCTGCTGCTGTCGGCCGCGCACCGGGCGCGGGGCGACGGACGGCGGCAGGGTGGCGTACGCGAGAGAGACCATGCCCGGATGCCGGCGCGCCGGGGGCGCCACGGCACCGCGTTTTCGCCGGCCCCGCCCCCGGCTACGCGTTGTCCAGCACGCTCCCGACGAAGCTCGCCACCCGGTGCCTCACCTTGTGCCAGCGGTTGCAGTACTGCTGCGGAAACCAACGGCGGTTCTGACGGAGCGGCCGGTGGCACGACTTGCACAGCACGGTCCGGCCCTGACTGGCGAAATCCCCCATGCCACGACTGTAGCGGCCGAGCACACTTTCCATCCTGGAAAATCTTCACTTGCCACAACGGAAAGTCACCTCTACTGTTTCCATCATGGAAACCAACGGGGAAATCGTCCGACCGACCGCCCAGCAGGCCCTCGCCGCCCTGGCCGACGCCGAGCAGGTCCGCGCGTCGACCGCCGCCGTGTCCGCCACCCCGTGGCCACGCTGGTTCACCACCGCGCTCACGCTCTACATCGCGGCCATCCCACCGGTCTACGGGGGCACCCTGGCCCGCCCGGACTGGCTGCTGCCGCACGCCGTCTGGAGCGTCATCCTGGTGGTGATGTCCTCGGCGTTCCTGGGGCTGTTCGCGGTCGCGGCCGCCGGCTGGCGCAAGAAGACCGGCGTGGCACTCCGCTTCGACGTACTGCCCAAGCGCGTCACCCTCCCCCTCGTCACAGGACTACCCGCCGTACTGCTGGGCTCGGTCCTCGTCTTCCGTGCCACCCACGAGCCGATGTGGCTGTTCGCCGCCTCCGCCATCGGCGTGGCGGTGTCGATCACCTTCCACCTCGTGTTCGTCCGCCTGCACCGGAGGGCCTCATGAGCGACCCCGCCGCCGACCCCATGGACGGCTTCGACACCACCATCCACGCCCCCAACCGGCTGCGGATCTGCGCGCTCCTCGACACCGCCGGCGAAGCCGAGTTCGCCGCCGTCCAGCGGCAACTCGACGTCTCCGCCTCCGTACTGAGCAAACACGTCACCGTCCTCGCGGACGCCGGCTACGTCGAGCAGCGCAAGGCCGTCCGCGACACCCGCCAACGCGTCTGGCTCCGCCTCACCCCGCAAGGCCGCACGGCCTACCACGCCCACCTCGCCGCCCTGCGCGCCATCGTCGGAACCTAGCGGGGGCAAGGACGGGACCCAGGGGGTAGCCCCGCCACCGGACATCACGACCGGCCGGGACCCCGCGAACTTCCGCACGGCTTGACCCTCACGTTGCGTGAGGCCGGAGGGTGGGGTGCATGAGCGACCACTACAACGCGTTCGAGATGAGTCCCGTGCCCGCTCCCGGCCCGGATGCGGTTCCGCCGGAGCCGTTCCGTGGCATCTACGGAATGCCCGCGTTCGTGACGATCCCCACGAGCGATCTGGCGGCGTCGGTGGACTTCTGGAGTCGTGGGCTCGGGTTCTTCGACCTGTTCAGCATCCCCGGCAGGCTGGTGCATCTGCGCCGGTGGGCGTTCCAGGACGTACTCCTCGTCCCCGCGGGGAGCGTTCCGGAGCAGGCACCGGCGATGAGCTCAGTTTCGCGTGCGTGCTCAGCGAGGTCGATTCCCTTGCCGAGACCTGTCGTGCGTTGCGCCCGAACTCGGTCGACGGTCCCCGGGACACTCCCTGGAACACCCGCGACATAGAGGTGATCACCCCCGAGAACGCACGGATCGTCTTCACCGCGGCGAAGCCCTTTGATCCGGGCAGTCAGGAGGCACGGAACCTTGAAGCCATCGGGATCACCCCACCGGGCGTCGGCCGCGGCCACGATGAGGAGCATGCCTGACGCCACCGACGCCGATGACCTGACCGTCGGTCCACGCCCGGTCCACACACGCCGGCCAACGGCCGTGGCAGAGGCGGCGTGACCGAGGCGGATCGAGGCAGAACAGCACCCATGCGAAAGGGGCGCCCCTGAACCGGGCGCCCCTTCGACCAGCGCATACGCCGGCCCGCTGCGGTGGGTGTGGGATTTGAACCCACAGTGACATCGCTGCCACGACGGTTTTCAAGACCGACAGGTGATCACGACGCTTAGCCCCTCTCACCTGCGCGGAAAGGCCACTGTATGCCGTCCACAGGTTCCCTGGCCCACACATGGCCCATGGGTGTCGAGAACGGGCAGCCAGGACGGCTCATCGTCCTCAACCAGTCCAGACGACGGGCAAGGCTGGCGCCGTCCGCGCGGAGCGAGAGCTAGAGATACTCTTCCGGCGATTCCGTGATCTCGCTGATCATCCGGTCTACGCGGCGTTTTAGTGGATCACTCGATGAGTACAGCTCAGAGAACCTACCGTCCGGCCTATCGCGACGGTAAGAAATGGTCTGGGCAACCATTTCGATCTCACGAATCTCCACCTCGGCGCTTTCCTCTTCCTCTCTCTCGAACAGGGGGCACGACCGGTTGGTCAAGTCGAAGCCCACCGCGCACGGCCTGTTGCGATCCTCAATGATTAGACTCCTGCCGTCTGGGGCCGGAAGCGCAGGGTTGAAGCGGCGCCAATAGCGGGGCCCTCTAGGGTCATCCTTCAAAATCATTCCAGGATCGACCGAGACTCGTACACAATCACTTGAACAGGCATCCAGAAGTTCGTTCTTTAGGTAGCCCCACATGGGGCGCAAGAAATGCTGTCGCCAACCATCCGACGCCTGCGAGAATTTTTCCCAATCCCCATCGAGGTACTCGAACGGATTAATTAGGAGCTTACTCACGAAGTCTGCCGGAAGCCTCGGCAATGCCCATTGCAATAGGTACGCGCTCGTCGCTGTTGCTTTAGCATCCGCAAGAACTTTCGTTCTGAGCATTGCCATTGGCAGTCCGACAAGCGCCTGCACAGCTACGTCTACAGCCCTCGAATCATCGAGGATGGCAGCCCAAGGACGTTCCGTGAGGTCCCCGAGAACCACTTCCGCATAAGTCAAACATGCGACCTCGCGAGCCTCCGTAACCCATTGTTTATTCTCCCAGAAATACGCAACATCTTCTTCTAGAGGAACCCTCCCGACAGACTCAAAGCGCTCCACGAGCAGGGCTAGCCGCTCTTTTCCTTGAATTACTTCCGGGATTACACGAGCAGAGATTACCGGATTTTCACGGACAAGCTTTTCTAGAATATTTTGATCCCACAGGCGCACCCGCGGTCGCCTATGGGTCCGCTGCCATTCTTTCACCCAGTCGCGGGTCGGGTTCGTATAGTCGCTATTCGACGCAATGACCAGAACATCTACATCATCATTCCCTGCTGCGTTGAGTACTGCAGATTTCACGGCGATGGGTTCCACGGATTTCGATCGACCTTTGACTTCGACCCACCACTTTTCTCGTTCTACGTCGCCGTCCGGAGTCGGATGCAGAAAGCTAACTTCAATATCGCGCCCTCCATCAGCCGCTCCGTCCCCGGTTCCGCCGGTTCGCCACGTCAGATCGACTCCACCCATGGCGCCTAGAAGCTCAAATAGAAGCTCCTCCAGCAGCCTTCCCTTTACGGTTTTCCATGGGACGTCCCAAGCGGCTGAATTTGCATGCATGCTTCCCCCTTGTTGTGGATAGCTTCATCAGGCAGGCGTGAGTATGTTCGATAAAGCAGGAGTCGAATAAACTCACCGCTTGCGCGGCTCCATCTGCTCCGGTGTCGCCACGCAACGAAATCCAGTGTCGTCGTCATGCATGGTGTCGTTGGCGTCATTGGGAACGGCTGGCACTCCCCGAAACAGAGGGCTCGTGAAGGCACTCCCGCGAAGTTCGTAACGACCGGGCGTTGTCGGTGTCGCAAGCCACTCCCACACGTTGCCCACCATGTCGTAAACCCCGTATGGCGAAACGCCGCTGTGGTACCGAGATACGGACGTCGTGTGTTCCACCCCGGTCTCGCGGACATTGCATTTTGCAGCTGTTTTCTGGTCGCCCCATGGGAAGGTACGGCCGGATGTGCCACGCGCCGCCTTCTCCCACTGCTCGGCTGTCGGCAGCGACTTCCCGGCCCATGCTGCGTACGCGCTCGCGTCGCGCCAAGTCACGTGCACAACGGGATGGTCGTACAGCTCACGCGGACAACGACCGTTCTCCCAGTGCTCGGGCACCGGGTGCCGAGTGGCCGCACAGAATCGCGCGTAGTCGGCGTTCGTGGTCGGGAAGGTGTCGATGTGGAATTCATCCACCCACACCGGATCGTCGTCCTCTCCAGATAAGAAGATCCCTTCGGGCACGCGCGCCATGAGTTTTCCGTCTCCGGGATGCTTCACGTACTCGCCACTGCTCATCTGGTCTTCATCGGGCTCGATGACTGCTGCACCGGGGCTGTTACCTGCTTGGGCGTGTCCAAGCTCTGGAGTAGAAGCATCGTCGTACCGGGGAGGACAGGGGCGTCGGGCCAGATGACAGTCCCGTCCTGGTCGACGAAGCCCAGGTTCCACGTGCCGCCCTCAGAGACGCGACCGTCCGGTTCAACGAACACCGCATCGTCGAAACCGGCGAGCTGCGCCTCGCGCCGAATCCGGAGCTGCGAGTGAAGGCCGATGTGCTTCACCGCCGCACTGTCCCGGGTAAAGGTGAAGGACTCGGCGGTGAGCGGGGGCGGAGGCATGGCGCCCGCCGGCCGCAAGTTCACGAGAACGTGAGGGTCCTTGGCGACACTGGGACGCCCCATGTCGATCCCGGGGTCGAAGACTGTGACTCGTAGACCGGCAACCCCGGTGACGCCCTCCGCTGCCTTACGGATGTAGCTCAACGTCCGCTCGCGGTCCAGCTCCACCCCGAAGACGAGACGGCAGTCCCGTACCAACCGATCGAGGTGAAGCGACAGGCCACGAATGGTGCCGTCCTCCATGCGCATGGAGGTGAAGTGGCCGTAGTTCGTGAGGGCAAGGCTCTGAAGGTCGTCGAGGGTGACGGGTTTCCCGTTCAGTTCAGCCATGGGGCCAGTCTTGCAGCCCCTGACGAGCCGCCAACACCCAGCTGTGCAGCCAAAGTTCGAATTAGTTCGGTGCGGAGGCGGCGAGAGTACGTACTCACCGAGCGCTCGCCAGGACACGCTATGAGCATGATGGCGGACACACCGCGAGAGACGCTAAGCGCCGGGTTCATCCTTGGCGGGGCCCACGACCGCTTCAAGCTGTTTGACGCGCTCGACAAGGCCAGCCAGTTCGGTCGAGACGCGTGCGACCTCGGCTTGCAAGTCGGTCAGACGCTGCGCGGCCTCACGGGGCGCCTGCTCGCCGGGAGCGGGGTCGCGAACGTAGGTGCCGCTCCCCGTGCGATCTTCGACCAACCCTTCTTCCTGGAGTTGCGCGTAGGCGGTCTGCACTGTCATCAGGGGCTACGCCAAGCTTCTTGGCGTAGGCCCGAGCGCCAGGGAGGCGGTCCCCAGGGCCGAACGTCCCTGCGGCGATTTCATCTCTGACCCTGGCTGCGATCTCGCGGGCGTTGGCCCATACGTACTGGTCAGCGCTCGGATATGGGCGAGAAAGAGTGAGACAGGGTCCATGCGGAAGGGGTGCCGCTCCGCGGACCGGCACGGGCGTACGGCGCTCCTCGTTGGTGCCGTCCCCTAGCTGACACCAGTGGTT
>NZ_JBEPEL010000116.1:0-19194 GCF_040300825.1 Streptomyces sp. NPDC000229 | reverse complement strand
GTCGACATGCCCAGCGCGGCGGCCGTCTCCTCGGTGCTCATCTGCTCCCAGTGCCGCAGCACCACGACGCTGCGCTGCTTGGGCGCCAGCACCTTCTCGTACCCGAGTCCTAGCCGCGCACCTGCACGGCGCGCGCGAGCCGGTCGTGCAGTCCCCGGCCGTCGCGGTCCCAGATGAGCGCCGGAATGGCCAGGCACAGCAACACGCTGCGCACCACGACGCGACCGAGGCCCAGCCGCTCACCGTCGACCGAGATGACCCGCAGCCCGAGCAGCCGCTTACCCGGCGTACTGCCGACGGTGCCCACGGTGAGCACGTTGAGTACGAAGAGAACGGCCACGGCCCAGTTGCCCGCCGCCGCCTGGTCACCCGGCGCGATCAGGCCGTATGCGATCACCATGCACAGGGCCCAGTCGAGGAACAGGGCGCCGAAGCGGCGTCCGAGAGGGGCGATCGAACCGGGCCCCTCCTGCGGCAGACCGAGCCGCTGACCCCGGTAGCCGAAGTCGGCGCCCATCTCCTCGGCGGCCGCGCGCGGCCCGGAGAGCCACGATCCGATTGCTTGCCTGTTGTCCACCCGACCACCGTACTGTGCCCGCTTTCGATCACTTCGACCCGGGTCTGCTCGGGCGCCAGGGCACTCGCTCCGGTTAACTTGGTCGAAACAAATGGGTCACGCTTGAGAAATCCCGCGTCCCTAGGGTCAGAACCAGCGTGTGCCACCGCACTGGCCGCACGACCGAGCTACAACCCCGCCCTCCCCCGGGTGGGAGTAGGAGGAGTTGGATGTTCCAGAACGCCGACGACGTCAAGAAGTACATCGCGGACAACGACGTCAAGATGATCGACGTCCGGTTCTGCGACCTTCCCGGCGTGATGCAGCACTTCACGATTCCGGCCACGGCGTTCGACCCGTCCGAGGAGCTGGCCTTCGACGGCTCGTCGATCCGCGGCTTCCAGGCGATCCACGAGTCCGACATGGCGCTGCGCGCGGACCTGTCGACGGCCCGCCTGGACCCGTTCCGCCGCGACAAGACGCTGAACATCAACTTCTTCATCCACGACCCGATCACGGGCGAGCAGTACAGCCGCGACCCGCGCAACATCGCCAAGAAGGCCGAGGCCTACCTCGCCTCCACCGGCATCGCGGACACCGCGTACTTCGGCCCCGAGGCGGAGTTCTACGTCTTCGACTCGGTCCGCTTCAGCACCTCCGCGAACGAGGGCTTCTACCACATCGACTCCGAGGCCGGCGCCTGGAACACCGGTGCCCTCGAGGACAACCGCGGTTACAAGGTCCGCTACAAGGGCGGCTACTTCCCCGCCCCGCCGGTCGACCACTTCGCCGACCTGCGCGCCGAGATCTCCCTGGAGCTGGAGAACGTCGGCCTCCAGGTCGAGCGCCAGCACCACGAGGTCGGCACCGCCGGCCAGGCGGAGATCAACTACAAGTTCAACACGCTGCTCGCCGCGGCCGACGACCTGATGCTCTTCAAGTACATCGTGAAGAACGTCGCCTGGCGCAACGGCAAGACCGCGACCTTCATGCCCAAGCCGATCTTCGGTGACAACGGCTCCGGCATGCACGTCCACCAGTCGCTGTGGCAGGGCGGCTCCCCGCTCTTCTACGACGAGCAGGGCTACGCGGGCCTCTCGGACACCGCCCGCTACTACATCGGCGGCATCCTCAAGCACGCCCCGTCGCTGCTGGCCTTCACCAACCCGACGGTGAACTCCTACCACCGCCTGGTCCCCGGCTTCGAGGCCCCGGTCAACCTGGTCTACTCGCAGCGCAACCGCTCCGCCGCGATGCGCATCCCGATCACGGGCTCCAACCCGAAGGCCAAGCGCGTCGAGTTCCGCGCCCCGGACCCGTCCTCCAACCCGTACCTCGCCTTCTCGGCGCTGCTGCTCGCGGGCCTCGACGGCGTCAAGAACAAGATCGAGCCGGCCGAGCCGATCGACAAGGACCTCTACGAGCTCGCCCCCGAGGAGCACGCGGGCGTCCCGCAGGTCCCGACCTCCCTCCCGGCCGTCCTGGACGCCCTGGAGGAGGACAACGAGTACCTGCAGGCGGGCGGCGTCTTCACGTCCGACCTGATCGAGACGTGGATCGACTACAAGCGCACCAACGAGATCGCCCCGATCCAGCTGCGTCCGCACCCCCACGAGTTCGAGCTGTACTTCGACATCTAGGAGGCGGGGCCGGGCGACCTTGGGCCGAAGCCCTGGGAACAGGCTGTGACCTGCGAAAACTCTTCTCAGTAGTTCTCACTGTCACCGCTTGCTTTCCGCCGCCTTGTGCACCGAGTGTGCATCGCCCGGCCAATCCTCTGACTTGATGTCAGAAACGCCGCGAGGGCCGCTACCCCACAGCCGGGGTGGCGGCCCTCGCTGGCTCGTGATCCGCACCTGGCTCACGAGCCCCGCACGGGCGACGGATCGGGCGGGTACGTTGCCCTCATGGCTGACTTCCTGATCGTGATCACGACCGTGGACAACCAGGACGCCGCGCGGAAGCTGTCGCGCTCGGCGGTGGAGGCGAGTCTGGCCGCCTCCGGACAGGTGACCGGCCCCATCGAGACGACGTATCGGCACCTCGGCGAAGTTTCAGAGGGCACCGAATATCAGGTGATGTTCCGCACGACCGGCGACCGGCGCGAGGCCCTGGAGGAGCACCTGGTGGACAACCACCCCTACGACTCGCCGGAGGTCATCGCGTTCAACATCGACGCCGGCCGCGCCGAGTACCTGGAGTGGATCATCCGCGCCACCCGCTAGCCCTTCACACGCTCCAGCAGGGCGCCGACCGGGGCGAGGGACCGATGGGGCTCCAGCCGCTTCACCATCATGCGCGCCCGCCCCATCGGCCTGATGGACGCGAGTCCTTCGGAGAGGATGAGCACTCGGCCAGTGATCGCGGTCGCATGCTCTACCTCTCCCGCGTCCAGGTAGGCCGAGGCCAGCCACGACAGGTACAGCGCCTTGTCCCGGGCCCGGGTATCGTCGTACCGATTCAGGGCCTCCTCCAGCGCCGGAATGGCCCGCAGCGGCCGGTGCAGCTCCGCCCAGCACCGCCCCGTCATGATCGCGATCTCGTCGCGGTCCACCCAGTACGCCCAGTCCGGGGCCGGATCGTCGTCGTGCTCGTGGATCGCTTCCTCCGCGAGCCCCAAGGCATAGTCCGCCTCCTGGGCGTTTCCGGACGTCGCGTGCTGCCACGCCAGCCGATCAGCCAGCAGGGCTCGCACCACGGGAGCTGCGTTCGCGCCGAGCGCCTCATACGCCGCTGTCGCAAACCTGATGCCCGAGCCCCCACCTACCGCCCCCTCCAAGTAAGCAAGGAAGGCGAGCGAGTTGCCTTCCAGCGCAGAGTCATCGGCGGCCTTTGATGCAGCCAAAGCAGTCAGGTAGTGGCTGCGGGCCTCTTCGTAGCGCCCCGCGTCGTACGCCGCCCACCCGGCGAGCTGGGCCTGCTCGGCGATGATCCCCCGCAGGCCGCGTCCTGTCGCTTCGGCATAAACGCCTTCGTCGGCCAGCCGAGTCGTAGCCTCCAGCTCCCGGACGTACATCTGGTAGGTGTCGCCGCCGCCCACGAAGTCGTCCAGGCGTCGCAGCCGTGCCGTCCGCTCGCTCAGTTGTCGGGGCACGTCGGCGCCGATCCTTCGTCCTGACGACAGCAGAGACGACGGCTGCATGACGGCTATCCCGGCGCTGGCCGAGGCCGTGATGAATCGGCGGCGGTCCACATCGTTCTCCTGGTCGGTCTGCTGCTCCTGACGGCGAAGGCGTCGCGCGAGGGCTACAGCGCGGCGTAGCTCCTCCTCCGGCACGCCGAACTCCGCCGACAGCAGCGCCCGCGAAGCCGGGTCCGGAAGTCGCTCGTGGGTCTCCCACCGCGACACCGCCCCCTGCTCAAGTGGGTACCCACGCCGCGCGGACAGGTCTGCCGCCAGTTCCTCCTGCGTCCGGCCGCTCGCTAAGCGCAGCCGCCGAAGCAGCGGCCCGATCGGCTCCACTCCGTCGCCCTCGTGCTTGGTCATCATCGCCGTCCCTCAGCCGTCCCCGAACCCAGGAGCCCAGCCTGGCCATAAATCCTGGCCATGTCCCTGGAATGGCCATGCCGCCTGGCCCATCCGTCCAAACACTTACGGCAGTTGACTGGTCACAGCCCGCCAGGAGGGGCGGACTCCCCCGAGCAGCGGGCCGGGGGCCGTGCCCACGTCGCACCTGCGGCCCGCTGCTTCCCCGGAGTACAGCGCCAGCCCGAGACCGAGGAGAGGTGCCATGTCCCCACAGAGCCGCAATCTTCAGCGCCAGACCGTGCCCGGCTGGGTCCGCGAAGGCACCCGCATCCACGACCCGCTCGAACGCCGTACCGGCATCGTGCAGTTCATTGGCGAGTTCGAGGACCCGAGAACCCACGTGGTCATTCAGAACGCCGTCTTTGCCCGGCCCGAGGGCGGAGGAGTGGAGTGGGTCGTCGAGGATCCCTCCAGCCTGGAGCGCGGCTGAACGGGCGTGACCCGTGGGGCTGGCGCCAACAACTCGCCGTTCTTCTCTACGTCGCCGCCGTCAGTGTCCTGGTAGTCGCCTTGGCCCTTGCCGGCAGCCCCGGCCACTGACCCACCGACCTCCGCCCCGCACTTCCCGAGTCCTGGGGCGGATGCACCACCCGAAGATCTCCCGTCGGAACCCCGGCGGGACCCATCAAGATCAGAAAGGAGTACGGGATGGACAAGAACACTCCCGCCGAGCAGGACAGTGGTCTGCTGCTCGGTGTCCGCCGCATCACTGTGGCCCGCTCACGTGCCGAGGAAGCCTCGGACAACACCGGCGGCAAGTCGGACATGAACGACACCTGATCGGCCGAGGAGACCCACGGTGATTGATTCTTCATCGTGGGCGCAGCGTCTGGGCGGGGACACGTTCCTCGCCCAGACGTGCTTCCGCGCCCACAAAGTGATCCGTTCCAACGGCGACATCACCCCCTCGCTGCTGACCTGGGGCGACCTCAACGAGATCGTGGCCGCGCACAGGCTCGAACCGCCCCGTATGCGGCTCTCCCGCGCCGGCGAGGCCGTCCCGGCCACGGCGTACTCCATCCTGCGCACGAATCGCCGCGGAGTGTCCTGGTACGAGCCCCAGCCCGCCGAGTTCCATGCCCGGCTCGCTGAAGGCGCGTCCCTGGTCATCGACGCGATCGACCAGATCCACCCGCCCGTCCGGGAAGCCGCCATCGGACTCGAACGGTTCTTCCGCACGCCCGTCCAGGTCAACGCGTACGCCTCGTGGACAGCCGAGGAAGGCTTCGGCACACACTGGGACGACCACGACGTGGTCGTGCTCCAGCTCGAAGGCTTCAAGCGGTGGAAGATCTACGGCCCCACCCGCCAAGCCCCCGCCTGGCGCGACGTCGAAGCCCCCGAGGGTCCGACGGGTGAGCCGATCACGGACATCGTTCTGGCGGCCGGTGACATGCTCTATCTGCCGCGCGGCTGGTGGCACGCCGTGAGCGCCGACCAGGGCAGCAGCTCGCTTCACCTCACCTTCGGGCTCGCCACACAGGCCGGCGCCGACTTCCTCAGGTGGCTGTGCGACGACCTACGGGCCAGCACGACCGTCCGCGCTGACGTTCCCCGCTTCGCAACCCCCGAGGAACAGGCGGAGTACCTGGCCGCCGTACGGAAGGAGGTGCTGGCCGCGCTGGAAGACCCTGCGGTTCTCGATCGCTGGGAGAGGTCGCTGGACACCACGCACCCAGGGCGGCCGCGCTTGTCCCTGCCATACCTCGCGGTCGTTCCGCCCCAGCCGGGGATCACCGTCCAACTCACTGTTCCACGCGCCCGCGTCGACCAGGACGCTGAGGCAGTGACATTCTCCGGCGCCGGGAACGAATGGACCTTCGCCCTCCCCGTCGCCCCAGTGCTCCACCTCCTGACCGACGGGAAACCGATCGCGCTCGGAGACCTGGCCAACGAATCGGGCCTCACCGTCGGACAGGCGGCCGAAGTCGTCACCACACTGGTCATCGGTCAAGCCGTCGCTGTTGTTGGGGGCTCCAGGTGACCGCTGCCCTCGGACTGGGGACGTACCGGGTGCGCGCCGTTGAGCAGGCGGCGCGCACCGCGTGCGCCGATGGACCGGTGTGGTTGGACACCGCACCCAACTACGCGGACACCCATCGGCTGTTGGCCCCCGTCATCGCCGACTACCCGGGGGCCATGGTCGCGACAAAAACGGGATTCTTCACCAGGGCAGAGGGGGAGGCTGCGGTACAGGCTGGGCTGATCACATCAGAGCAGGCAGCCGCCGGCCACAGCCTCCACTCTGCCTTCACCCGCTGGCAGACGGACCGCTCCCTTGCCGTACTCGGCCGAACCGACCTCGTGTTCGTCCACAACCCCGACCACTCCCACGTCGACCGCGCAGACCTGCACGAGAGGCTCCGTGCTGTGTTCGCCGTCTTGGAGGAGTTCGCCACCGCAGGCAGGATCCGCGGATACGGCGTGGCCACCTGGTCGGGATTCCAACAGGGGGCCTTCACTGTCCCCGAACTCCTGGGCCTGGCGAATGAAGCCGCCGGGTCGAGTGAAAATCACCTGCGGGCCATCCAGCAGCCGGTCAGCCTCGTTATGTCCCGGCCAATCGCTCTCGCCCTCGACGGTCGAGGTCCCCTGGTCCATGCCCGTGCAGCGGGCCTGATCACCTTCGGCGCTGCACCCCTGCACGGTGGCGAGCTGGCCACCCTCGCCACGCCCGAACTCGCCGAGTTCGTCCGCCCCGGGGCCTCACCGGCCGCCGCCTGCCTCCTCGCGGCAGCCTCCTGTCCGAGCCTGGACGTGGTACTGCTGTCCGCCAGCTCCGAACAACACTGGAACGCCGCCAAGGACGCCATCGCTTCCCCGCTCGACAGGGGCCAGCTCAGGAAGGTCATCGATGTACTCGCCCAAGGATGAGGCCATCAGGGCACGCATGCAGAACGCCCTGGCGCACGCCGCCGCCAGGCTCTCCACCACGACGACCGGAACACCGGCCTGGGGATGGCTGGGCCGCACCATCGGCAGTCGTACCAACGGCGGCCACTGGCTGCGCGTCCACTGCGGCGAGGCATCCAAGACTCCCGAGCACCGCAACGAGGGCATCGCCGTCGCCGAGGAACGGGTCTCGGACAAGGTCTCCCGGCCCCGCCTGCAAGAACTGCTCCGCTGGGAAGACGGCCTGTACGTCTTCGAGGCAGAACTGATCGACTACATCGCCCAGCCGGTCATCTCCCCGGAAACCCCCGACCTCACCAAGGACCCGGGACTGCCGGATTCCTGGTGGGCGACGCTGCGGGAGAGCCTGGACGCCCTCAGCACAGCAGAGCCGCCCCGCGAGACCATTCGGCAGTCCTGGGCGGACCGGGTGTTCCCCGAGTTTCTCGGCATCCCCGCGCCGACCATCACCGAACGCATCACCGGCCATGCCGATCTCCAGTGGGCCAATCTCACCCACCACCCCCTCGTCATCCTGGACTGGGAACGCTGGGGCGCCGTCCCCGTCGGCTACGACCCGGGCATGCTCTACGTCAACAGCCTCCGCGTCCCTGCCGTCGCCGACCGCATCCGCGCCGAGTTCGCACACGTCCTCGACACCCCCGCCGGCCACATCGGCGAACAGATCGCCCTTGCCGAGATGCTCCAGGCCGTCGGCCGCGGCTGGTACCCAGAGCTGGCTCCGCTGCTACGCAAGCGCGCGGAGGAACTGACCGGGGTACGCCCTCCATGGGCCAACCGTGAGCCGAGCCCGTCGACCTAGCCGTCGGCGCTCATGGCATGCACACCGCATGGCTGGCTCATGGGCCCGACATGGGCGGACCCATGGCAACGAATGACCGGAACCAGGCACCGTCACCGTCGCCTCGATCCGACTCTGGCTCCGCTCGTGATCCGCGACTGGCTAGTCGTCCGAGCCGGTAGCCGATGGCGGTACCTCGACGACGAAGAAGAGGAAGTTGGGTTCGGTCGAAAGGGCAGGGAAGTCGTCGGGGAACAGCTCACGGGCGGCCGGGTCGGGCTGCGGCTAGCTGATGGCGGAAAGGCGGAAGCCAGCGGTGGTGAAGGCATCGGTGATCACGTGCAACGGCCTGCGCCAGAACCTCATCGGGAAGCGCGCCGGGCCGTTGTCAGATCCTTCTGTCAGAGTCGTCCTTGTCAGCGGTCGCCGGGGTTCGGCAACGGGGCGGGGAGGATGTGCTGTGGGGTTCTTCGACGATCTGGTGGTGGAGGCCGAGCCCGAGCCGCCGAGGCCGGAGTTCATGGATCTGGGGCCGTGGGGGGACGCCGTTCGTGATTTCCCACCGTCGGATCATTTCCTGCCGGGTGTGGTGCATCTGGCCGTGGAGGCCGGGCGGGGTGAGCACGCACGGTTGATGCTCAGGGGGTGTTCGGTGTGGCCCGATTCGGTCACGCTGCACCTGGTGGTGTTCCGGCGCCGAGTCCGTACGCGGGAGCACGTCACGTTCGGGCGACCCTGTCCGGGTGGGCTGCGGGCGGGTCTGGTGCAGGGGGACGGGCGGCGGGTCACGACGCTGGACGGTGAGCCGTGGCCGGTCGCGGGGGCGTCAGGGCGGCGGACGAGGTTGCTGACGACCGGGGGTGGCGGCGGGGGGTTCCATCACGAAGTGGATCTATGGTTGTCCGAGCTGCCTCCCGAGGGGGCGCTGACCCTGGTGGTGGAATGGCCGGACGAGGGAGTTCCGGAAACGCAGACGGTCATCGACGCGGGCGAGATCCGTGCCGCGGCGGCGCGTGCGGTGGAGATCTGGCCGGACCTGGAGACTCCCGCGCCGGTGGCGGACGGCGGCACGTCGGCGATGTGGGTGTCGATCGCCGGGCCCGCCGGGCTCATGGCCACGACTCACTCGCACCGTTTGGACGCGGACCGGGACGCCGACAGGTACGAGCCGCGGGGCGACTGGGGCGGTATGCGGTACGACGAGGGCTGGCGGGATCCACGGCTGGTACGGGCCCGCCTCGACGCCGGTGCCGACCCGGCGGCCGGGCTGCACGACGCCGCCGCGCATGGTTCCGCCGAGGTGCTCGGGGAACTGCTCGGCCGGCTGCCGGACACGGAGGCCGACCAGGGGGACGGCGAGGGGTTCACCCCGCTGTGGGAGGCGGTGTGCCACGGGAACGTGGAGACGGCCCGCCTGTTGGTGGAGGCCGGGGCCAGTCCGTGGACGCCGCAGTGCGCCGGGAGGTCGGCGGGCGGTCTGGCCCTCACCGTCCCGGCTCTGGCGCCGCTCTTCGCCAAGCTGCCCGGAGCGGTGGAACCGACGCCCGAGGAGCGGGCGCTCCAGGAGGAGGCGGACCGTCTGATCGAGGTTTTCGAGGGGGTTCACACCGATGGCCTGGGGGTCGCCTTCGTGGCCGGTCTCGACGAGGAGGAGGCCATCCGGCGACTTGGCGCCGATCCGGCGGCACACCCGGTGCTCGATCTCGACCGGCACCCCGGCCCGTACGGCACGGGTCCGGGCGGCTTCGACCCGGACGACTACGACGAGGCCCAGCGGTACGTCGGGGTGACCGGCGTGCCGGGCGGCTGCGTCCTGATACAGCCCCTGAGTTATGGGGTCAGCACGCCGGAGGTGCTGGAGCCGCTGTCCCTGTCCGCGAGGGCGTGCGGGATCTACTTCAACCCCAAGGGCGGGACGTTCGGGACGACCGCGGTGGACGGTGAGACGGTCTGGGAGGGGGAGGTGGCCCTGTCCCCCGGACCGGAGGAGCCGGCCGAGTGGTGGCTGTTGCGGTGCTGGGACTGGACTTCCTCGCACGGCGCCCGCCAGCTCGCCTACGCCTGCTGGACCGCCGGGATGCGTCTGGCGGACAGCCGGCCCGTGACCGGTCCGCCCCGGCGGTGGGTCCGGCTGGAGATACCGGAGGGCTAGGCAGGCGCGTACGGGGTCAGGCGGACAGCTCCCTTTCCAGAGGCGTCCGGAAGCGGGGGGTGACGCGGGTGGTGCCCAGCCAGGTGTGGAGGCGGGCCGCCTCGGCTTCGATGGCGGCGAGCGCTTCACGGCCCGGGTCCGGGACCAGGAGGCGCCAGACCGGTTCGCCGTCCGGGCGCTGGGCCCAGCCGCCGATGACGCGGCCGTTCCACCAGACGGTGGGGCCGATGTTGCCGCTGCGGTCGAAGAGGGCGGCGCGGTGGGCCGGGGCGAGGTACCAGTCGCGGCTCTGCCAGCCCATGGGGGTGGGGTCGAGGGCGGGGAGGAAGGCCGCCCACGGGGCGGGGCGTTCGGTCGGGGTGGTGTCGTCGGGCAGGACGAAGCCGGTGGTGCCGTCGTCGAGGTCGACCGGGACGGCGGCGACGGCCTGGAGGGCCTTGCGTACGTCGGTGACCTTCCAGCCCGTCCACCACTTCAGGTCCGCCTCGGTCGCCGGGCCGTGGGAGGCCAGCCATGCGCGGGTGAGCGTCGCTTGGGCGTCGGCGGGCGGGAGGTCGGGGAGCGCGGGGGCGATCGCCCAGCGGAACTGGCTGGACGTCCAGGAGCCGAGCGGCCTGCCCCGGACGACGCGGGCCTCGGTGCCGAGCAGGCGCAGCAGCCGGGTGGAGACGGTCTGGCGCTGCTCGTAGCTCGTGCCGGGGGCGTACACGAACTGCTCGCGCAGCCGCGGTTCGTCCTGGGCCAGTTCGGCGGCGGTGGCCTCACCGCGCCGGGTGAGGGCTTGGAGAGTCGACTTCTCGACATCCGCGAGCCACTGGGCGTCGAGGGTGCTTCCCGCCGTCAACTGTTTGATCAGCGTGGCGCGTTCGCGGGCGGCGACGGCGTGGGTGGTGGACGACTGGACGACGGGTGCCAGGGCGGTCGGGAAGACGAAGACCGTGTGACGCATGCCGTGCATACGGACCAGGGTGCGGTCCTCGTACAGGGCTCGTTCCATGGCGGCCACCGGGCCGGCCGCGTCGGTGAGGCGGGCTCCGGCGGCGAGGTGCACCGTGGCGGGGTCGGTGCCGTGCAGGGCGGTGAGGGAGTTCGCCACCTGCTCGACCGTCGGGGCGCGGGCCGCCGGGGTCAGGTGGTGGCGCACGGCGATGCGGTTCCGGCGTTCTTCGTCGGTCATCCGGGGGCGGTGGCTGGGCATGGTCTAGAACTTATCCATGGACGCGGTGATGTGTGATGGGGAACGGATCAGCTTCGTGGCGCGGGATCACGACGGCGCGGCCGGTGCGACCGTGGTGGTGCTGCACGGAGCGGGGAACGGCAGCGCGGATGCGCTCGTGCCGGTGCTGGACGAGTTCGCGGGGCGGGGCTGCCGGGTGGTCGCGCCGGACTTCTCCGGGCACGGGCGGAGCAGCGGCGCGCTGGAGGAGCTGAGCCTGGAGCGGCGGTTCCTGCAGGCGCGTGCGGTCATCGACCGGGTGGTGCCGGACGGCGACGAGCTGGTGCTGGTGGGCTTCAGCATGAGCGGTCAGACCGTCGCCGACCTGGTCGGTCACTACGGCGGGCGGGTGCGGGCCATCGGGCTGTGCGCGCCGGCGGTGTACGGGCGGGAGGCGTGGGGCATCCGGTTCGGGCACGGGTTCACGGAGATCATCCGGCAGGAGGGCGGCTGGCGGGACTCGGCCGCGCTGGATGCTCTGCGGGCTTTCGAGGGTACGGCGGTGCTGGCCGTGCCCGGCGACGACGAGGTGATCCCGCGGGCCGTCACCGAGGCCGTCGAGGACGCGCTCACCACCCGTTCCCGGTACCGGCGGCTGGACATGGAGCGGGCAGGGCACCGCCTCGGCGTCTGGTTCGTGACCGAGGCGGACGACCGGCGCCGGTTCGTCGACGCGGTGCTGGCGCCGCCGCGGACCCCGGACTGGGTGGAGAAGTCGCTGCCCGAGGGCGAGCGGGTGCGGTCCGCGCGGTGGCTGGCCGGCGGCTGGACCTCGCAGATGCGCCTGCTGCGGACGGAAACGGAACGGGACCTGGTCCTGCGGTCGTTCGTCAAGCCGTTCTACCGCCGGCACGCGCCGGGACTGCTCGCGCGGGAGGCGGAGGTGCTCGGCCTGCTGGCCGACGGGGACGTCCCGGTCCCGGGGTGCCTGGCCGTCGACGCCGTGGGTGAGTTCTGCGACGCGCCGTCGCTGCTGATGACGCGTCTGCCCGGTGCCGTACGGGTCGACGAGGCCGACCTGGACGCGCGTGTCGAGTTGCTGGCGCGGCAGCTGGTGGGCATCCATCGCGTGAGCGTGCCGGAGGGTGCGCGCCCGCGCCCGTACCAGGCGTGGACGTCTCCGGAGCGGGTCAGGGTGCCGGACGGTACGGCCCGGCCGGAGCTGTGGGCGCGGGCCGTGGAGGTGATCGGGCGGGAGGCACCGGCGTACGAGGGACGCTTTCTGCACCGGGACTTCCATCCGGGCAACGTCCTGTTCACGGGCGCGGGTGAGGAGCTGCGGCTGAGCGGTGTCGTCGACTGGGTGGAGACCTCCTGGGGGCCGGCCGACCTGGATGTGGCGCACTGTTCCACGGCGTTGGCACTGCTGTACGGGGTGGAGCGCGGGCTGCGGTTCGCCGAGTGGTACGTCGTGCACGGCGGCGTACTGTCCGGGGACGCGGAGGCCCGGCTGTACTGGCGGCTCCTGGACGCGCTGGCGTTCGCACCGGACGCGGACAAGGTGGGGCGGTCCTGGCGCGAGCTGGGACGCACGGACCTGACGCCTCAGGTGCTGGCGGCACGTCTGGAGACGTATGTGGGCGCGCTGTTGGGTGGGGCCGCGCTGTAGCCGTGTCGTCCCGTGTCCGCCGGCCACCTTCGTGGGCGGCGGGCACGGGACGGTGGTCAGCGGCTGCTGTGGATCAGCGCCCGGACCATCCGGCACGTGATGTCGGACGGCGGGTGGATGCCGATGCGCTCCGCCGTGCTCCGTATCGTGTCGTTGTCGGCCTTCGACGGGTGGTAGACGCCCGAGTCGAGCAGGGCGATCGCCAGCCGCATGGCCTTCAGGCGGCGGTTGTGGGACACGTACCACTCGCGGGGCCGACCCGCCGGCAGTGGCTTCTTCCGCAGGGGCTTGAAGGGTTCGAGGGGCAGTGTCGTGAGTGCGGCAACGGCCATCGGCGACCTCCTGGTACGCGGGTGTGGGGACCCTCCCCCGGGCCCTCACGAACTACCTCGATTTTACTGCCGCCCACTGACAATCGGCCCTGGCCAGCACCGCTTTGAGCGGCCGTGAGGGGTACGGTGACGGCATGGAGATCTGGATCAATCCCGCGTGTTCCAAGTGCCGTGGCGCACTGAAGCTGCTCGACGAGGAGGGGGCCGACTACACCGTCCGCCGCTACCTGGAGGACGTGCCGTCCGCCGACGAGATCCGGGACGTCCTGACCCGCCTCGGTCTCGAACCGTGGGACATCACCCGTACGCAGGAGCCCGCCGCCAAGGAGCTCGGGCTGAAGGAGTGGCCGCGTGAGGCCGGTGCGCGGGAGCGCTGGATCACGGCGCTGGTGGAGCACCCGAAGCTGATCCAGCGGCCGATCATCACGGCCGACGACGGCACGGCGGTCGTGGCCCGCACGGATGAGGCGGTCCGGAACGCGCTCAGCCGCTCGTGACCCCTCGGGTCAGGAAGTCGGCGATACGGCGGTCCGTGCCCGGCGGGGAGGCCATCGGGAGCGTGTGGTGGGTGGCGCCGGACAGCATCTCGGTCCGTACGGCCGTCAGCTCCCGGGCGGCCGCGGCGGCCTTCCCGTAACGGCATGCACGCCACCGACGTACGCGCCCTGATCTGCCTGCTGGACGCCGAACGGGCCGGCACGGACGCCACGGTGGGGTGGCTCGGCGCACAGCTCGGGCTCAATTCCGCAGGGACGACCGGAGTCATCGACCGTCTGGAGCGGCTCGGCCACATCGCGCGCGTGCGCGACGAACGGGACCGGCGGCGGGTGCTGCTCAGTGTGGAGGAGCGCGCGGAGGAGCTGGGCGGGGCGTACTTCGGGCCGCTGATCGACGGCACGGTGTCGCTGCTGAGAGGCTTCGAGGGGGGTGAGGTGAAGGCGGTGGGACGGTTCCTGACGGGCGTGCGAAATCTCTTGACAGAAGAGGGAGTTGAGTAGAACCGGCTTGCTACTCGTACGTAGGGGCACACACGGAACCGATCCGGCCGTCGCCCCCCCCGTACGGCCGGGGACAGGAGCCCCTACGTGTCACGCAAGAAGACGCTCAGCGGTAGGAAGAAGCTCGCTCTGCTCGTCGGCGCGGCCGCGATGGCCGGCGGTACGGCGATCGTGATGACCGGGACCAGTCAGGCGTCGGTGGCCTGCGACGGTCTGGCCACGGCGCTGAGCAACAACGAGAAGTTCATCGCCGGACAGCGGGCCAATCCGGACGCCCAGTCGGAGGCGCGGATCGCCAACCGGCAGGCGGTGATCGAGCAGATCAAGCGCCAGCAGGAGGCCGCCGGGTGCGAGGTCGGCCAGGGCAGTGCCCAGGGCGGCGCCGAGGCGGGCGGCGCACAGGATGCGGGCGGCGCTCAGGCAGGTGGCCAGGCGCCGGGTGCCGGTGCGGGCGATGGTCAGAACGCGGGCCAGGGCAATGGGCAGGGCAATGGCAAGGACCAGGGCCAGGGCAATGGCAACCAGGGCGCCGGGAATGGTCAGGGCGGCGCCGGCCAGGGCGATGGCGCCGGAGACGCCACCGCCCAGCCACCGGCCGGGCAGGGCGGTCAGGCCGGACAGCAAGGAGGTCAGCAGGGCGGCGGCGAGGTCGGCGAGGTGGTCTGTGCCGGGTCGACCGTGACCCTCTCCGGCGAGGGTGGCGCCCCGGCCGCCTCCAGCAACCAGTTCCCGCTCGGGACCACGCTCAAGGTGACCAACCTCGACAACAACAAGTCCACGACCGTCGAGGTCACCTCCGTCTCCGGAAGCTGCGCCCTGCTCAACAACGCGGCGTTCGAGCAGGTCCGCGAGCCCGGCAAGTTCCTGATCCGCAAGGCCCGCATCGAGCGCGTCGGCTGACGGACCGGACCACGGACAGGGCCCCTGGACAGGAGGTGCGGTTCAGTCGGCGAGCCGCGCCTCCGCTTCCGCCTCCACGCCCACACCCGCCTCCGCCTCCGCCTCCGCCAGGATTTCCGTCACGCGCAGCCCGAACCGTACGTCGCAGGCATGCGCCTCCCCGCTCCGTACCGCCCCCAGCAGCGCGTCCACCGCCGCCCCGAACGACCCGACGGCGTCCGCCCACGACGGCATCACCGCCCGCCCGTGGTCGCCGAAGAGCGTGACGCCCGCCTCCGAGGCCCGCACCGGGGCGCTCAGGCTCAGGGTCAGCGTGCTGCCCGCGCCCGACGCGTGCCGCAGCACCAGGTGCCGGGCGTCCCCCGGCCCCGCGACGGCCGACGCGACCTCCGTCACGTCCCCGAGCACGGGCAGGAGCACCGACAGCACATGCGGGCCCACGTCCCACAGCCCGCCCTTCTCCCGGCGCCAGGGCGACGCGGCGTACGCGCTCGTCGACCCTCGCGAGAACAGCGCGCCCAGCCAGTGGGCCTGCGCCAGGTACCAGCCGCCCAGCGCCGCCTGCTCCTCGATCCACGGGGCCGTGTCGGAGGCGAACCGGAGCGTACAGAAGACGACGGAGGCGACCCCCGCCCGGTCGGCGGCGTCCGCCACTTCACGGGCGCCCGCCACGGTCGTGGCGACCGGCTTGTCGAGCAGCAGGTGGCACCCGGCCGCCGCGGCCCGTGCCGCCAGCGGCGCCTGCACGTCCGGCGGCAGGGCGAAGGCGACCGCGTCGCTGGCCGCGAGCAGCGCGTCCACGTCGTCGTACGCCCGTGTCCCGTGGGTGGCGGCGAGGGCGGCCGCCGCGTCGGGGCGCCTGCCCCACACCCCGCTGAAGGTGATGCCGGGGTGCGCGGCGAGCGCGGGGGCGTGCGTGCGGCCGGCCCAGGGGCCGGTGCCGAGGAGTCCGATGCGCGGCTTGCTGTCCATGCCCGCCAGTCTGCCCCCTGTACGAACATCACACCGGGCGCGCCTCTGCATACCGTCCGGCTCCCCGGGGCTCGCGCTCGCACGGCGGCCGGGCGAAAAACAGGAAACCTGAGTAACACGGGGTTCACAAACGGGCAACGGTCGGGAAATCCCGTATTGCGAAGCTGCGCGGCATACCGCTGCACCCGCAAAGGATGAGGCCCCCGTGACCACCATCAAGGCTGAGTACATCTGGATCGACGGCACCGAGCCGACCGCCAAGCTTCGCTCGAAGACGAAGATACTGGTCGGCTCCGCCCCCACCGGCGTCGCCGATCTGCCCATCTGGGGCTTCGACGGGTCCAGCACCAACCAGGCCGAGGGCCACGCCTCCGACCGCGTGCTGAAGCCGGTCTTCTCCTGCCCGGACCCGATCCGCGGCGGTGACGACATCCTCGTCCTGTGCGAGGTCCTGAACACGGACATGACGCCGCACGAGTCCAACACGCGCGCCGCGCTGGCCGAGGTCGCGGAGAAGTTCGCCGCGCAGGAGCCGATCTTCGGCATCGAGCAGGAGTACACCTTCTTCAAGGGCGCCCGGCCGCTCGGCTTCCCCGAGGGCGGCTTCCCGGCCGCGCAGGGCGGCTACTACTGCGGTGTCGGCTCGGACGAGATCTTCGGCCGTGACGTCGTCGAGGCGCACCTGGAGAACTGCCTGAAGGCGGGCCTGGGCATCTCCGGCATCAACGCCGAGGTCATGCCCGGCCAGTGGGAGTTCCAGGTCGGCCCGCTGGCGCCGCTGGAGGTCTCGGACCAGCTGTGGGTCGCCCGCTGGCTGCTCTACCGCACCGCCGAGGACTTCGACATCTCCGCCACCCTCGACCCCAAGCCGGTCAAGGGCGACTGGAACGGCGCCGGGGCGCACACCAACTTCTCCACCAAGGCGATGCGCGAGGGCTACGACGCGATCATCACCGCGTGCGAGGCGCTGGGCGAGGGCTCCAAGCCGATGGACCACGTCAAGAACTACGGCGCCGGCATCGACGACCGCCTGACCGGTCTGCACGAGACCGCCCCGTGGAACGAGTACAGCTACGGCGTCTCGGACCGCGGTGCCTCGGTCCGCATCCCGTGGCAGGTCGAGAAGGACGGCAAGGGCTACATCGAGGACCGCCGCCCGAACGCCAACGTCGACCCGTACACGGTGACCCGCCTGCTGGTGGACACCTGCTGCTCCGCGCTGGAGAAGGCCGGCCAGGTCTGATCCGGCACCCCGGTTCACGGCTGGAGGGCGCTCACCGTTCGCGGTGGGCGCCCTCCGGCGTTGTCGCCGCCGCGGTCACTGTCAGTGGTGTCTGCCACAGTGGGCTCATGCTTGCGATCAGGGTGGAGACGGAGAAGAACGGCGAGGAGTACGCCCGCGCTTCGGCGGAGCGGCTCGGGGATCTCGTGCGGCGCATCGGCGCGGACGGGGACCACTTCGTGGTGGTCCAGCGGATACCGGACGTGCCGGACGTCTTCATCCAGGTGTGGCACGCGGACGGCGGTGGCTACCAGCTGGAGCACCGGGCCGGGGCGCCCGAGCGGCACTTCGTGGTGGAGCTCGCCGACGCCGCGCGGGTCGCCGACGTCATGGTGCGGTGGGCCCGGCAGGAGAGCGCCTGGGACGCCGGACTGCCCTGGCAGCCCATCCGCCTGCCGGAGCCGGAGCCGGTGCCGGAGCTCGACGCGGGGATACGCGCGGAGGTCGAGGGGCATGTGCGCGAGCTGCTCGTGTGCGGGTACGCGGACCGGGCGCAGCTCGCCGAGGCGGCCGAGGACTGGCCGGCCGGCGGGGACGAGCGGCCGGTGTCGCCCGCGCAGGCGCGGCAGTTGGTGGACCGGCTGTGGCGGGAGCGGCTGGTGGAACAGGCCGGGTGGGAGGGGACGACGGACCCGGAGCGGATATCCCGCGCCTTCGCCGCTCTGGAGGAACGGGGCATCGTGGCGAGGGAGCACTTCACCTGCTGCCGCACCTGCGGTACGGCGGAGATCGGCGGGGAAGCGGACGAGGCGTCACGCGGGTTCGTCTACTTCCACACCCAGTGCACCGAGGGCGCGGCGGCGGGCCACGGCCTGTATCTCCTGTACGGCGGGTTCGACGGCTCCGAGGAGACCACGGCGGCCGTCGGGCGGGAGGTCGTCGCGGCCCTGGCCGAGGAGGGGTTGACGGTGGACTGGAACGGTTCGCCGGAGCGGGCGATCATCGTGACCGGGCTGGACTGGCGCAAGCGGCTGCCGTGAGGCGGTGCCGTTCCGCGTGCCGGGAAGGGCCAGTGCCGTGCGTCGGCATCTGCTTCAATGGTGGCATGGCCAGCCTTCAGGACACCGCGACGGGTCGCAGCGACCTTCAGCCGTTCTGGCCGTCCCGTCAGCACCACGATTTCGACCGGGTGTGTTGCCGCGCGACGAACGCGTCGGCCCTCTAACGCCTTTCGGCACCCTGCTTCGACCGCCCGAACAGGCCTTCGGCCGACGCGCATGACGTGACGTACTTCCCGTCCCTTCGCGCGAAAGAGCTGACCCTCATGGCGAACACCCGTACCCTCTCCGCCGTTCCCGCCGTCTCCACCCTCCCGGCCCACACCGCACCGGCTCCCGCGGTCCCGGCGCCGGGCCGGCACCGCCTCCGTGCCGTCGACCAGCTCGACCAGCTCGACGAGGCCGCCGTCCGGCTTCCCGGCGGCGTCGACGTCGCCGAGTTCCTGCCGCCGGGTGCCACCTGGGTGCCCGCGCCGCCGCACACCGTCCCGTCACTGCCGGGACAGCCGCCGATGATCGGTTACCTGGTCCTCGTGCCGGCGGAACAGCAGGTGCCCGGACCAAAGGCCGCTCCAGTCGGCGGGCCGGTGACGATCGACGCTGCCCGGCGCACCGCCGAGGTGGCCGGGCAGCCGCTGGACCTCACGTATCTGGAGTTCGAGCTGCTGGCGCACCTGGTGGCCCACCCCCACCGGGTGCACACCCGCGACCAGTTGGTGACGACCGTGTGGGGGTACGGCCATGTGGGCGACGGGCGGACCGTCGACGTCCATGTCGCCCGGCTGCGGCGCAAGCTGGGCGCCGAGCACCGCCACACGATCCGGACCGTGCGGCGGGTCGGCTACACGTACGCGCCGTGAACCGCTAGGGCCTCTCGTTCGGATCTTGCTGGGCTCGTGACGCCTGGACACCGCACCTCGCGGCGTTGTCGTCGGTCGCCAATGCTCCGCAGTGGC